>NZ_LR213773.1:29328-64342 GCF_900659865.1 Hyella patelloides LEGE 07179 | reverse complement strand
CAAAAGCTATGTAGTATTTGGCAATGCCTACTTAACCCTAGACTTGAATGGCAGTAATGCAGACGTTGATTTAAATCCTATTTTTGAAGGAGAAACTATTGCCATTGTAGACAGTGGCTTGACTGTAGAATCTGCTGATTCATCCCAGATTGCCAGTGCAACCATCGAAATTGTCAACCTCTTAGATGGCGATCGCGAAATCCTCACAGCCGATACTAGCAACACAGCAATAACTTCTAACTATGACGGTGCTACTGGTATTCTCACTCTAAATGGAACAGATACTATTGCCAACTATCAACAAGTTCTACGGACAGTTAGTTATAACAATACGGCAGAAAATCCTGACACTGAACCTCGTAGAATCGAATTTGTGATTAATAGTGGAGACACACCAAGTAGCAACAGTGCATTTGCTGCAACCACTGTGAGAATGTTTAACCATAATCCCACAGTCACGAACCCGATTGACAACCAAACTATTAATCAAGATGAGGAGTTAAGCTTAACCTTAGCAGATAATACTTTTAGCGATGAAGATCGAGACGAGTTAACATTAACTGCTACTTTGGCAAACGGCAATCCTTTACCTGATTGGCTTGAGTTTGATGCCCATACAGCGACATTTAGCGGTACACCCACAGCAGAAAATGTAGGCGCAATTACTATTGAAGTGACAGCTGATGATGGCAACGGCGGAATTGCTAGGGAAACTTTTGAGTTGAGCATCAATGCTTTTGAACCTTCTAGCATTATGCAAAACGACCATCAAATTTTTGCTCTTTCTGGTACTAACGAGCAAGTCTCATTACAATTCAACCTCATAGAAAGCAAAGCCGATTATATCAACGAAATTGCTGTATTTGTTGTGGATGATGAGCGCGGTACAATTGATGGCATTGCACCAGAGCAAACTGGCTATTTAGAAGCTGCGATTGACAAAGCAGAAGTGGTTTTTTCTGCACTTCCTGAAACTGTTTTTCCCGATCTTATTGCCACTCGTCAACTAAGCTTCAATAGTCAAGAACATCTGGGATTTTTGCTGGTTTCTAACAGTACTGTTGATACTGTTATGGCTAATTTAGCTGTCGGACAAACCTTACCAGATGTATTCTTTACTACTTCTACAGGTAATACAGATAATTTTGACCATTCACAAATATCAGAGCTAGACAATAACGGGTTTACTCTTTCATGGGAAGACTTAGTCAATGGCGGTGACGCAGATTTTGATGATTTAGTACTGGGAGTTCAGATAAGCGATCGAGCCTTACCATCGGTAACAGGGCTACAAGGAAAACCAGAACGAGAATTACTTGACCTGCGCGATCAAACTGGTATGGTAGAAGTCGAATTTACCACATTTACCTCTGCCAATTACGATAATTCTGTTGGTTTATATGTGATTGAAAATGAGCAAGGAGCGATCCGAGATTCTTTAACAGGACAATTAATTGCGCCTGATGCTCCTGGTTATGCCGAAACAGCTATCAGACAACGCCTCGATTTAGTCCTTAACCGAGACACAGAAAATGTGGCAATGCAGCTAGAGGGTGGAGTTATCCTAGCTCCTTATATCATTGCTGACGGAACTCCAGAGCAGTTTCTCGCCACTAACCCAAATAATCAGTTAGATGCTGGCTCCCTTGCTTATTTTGCTTATGTGGGTACTAATCGGGATCGAGTAGATCATCTACGCCTGCTTGGTGACAATACGTTTGGGTTTGAAGATCTTTATGGAGGAGGAGATATTGATTACGATGACTTTGTGTTTCAGATCGACGGCAACTTTACCTTGTAAAATGACGATGATTTCACATTGGTTGTCCAATTAAAATTACTGTCAGATGGTCAGTTGTGTCTTCGCCTTCCTCTCCAATAATCAGCGATCGCCAAAAGCCGAGATCGAGTAACTGATTCAAAGTCAAAGATGTTCTGGTGAATCAAATTCGCTATAAAGATATTCTGCGGGTTGAAACAAAACCCAAGAAGTCAAAATATACTTATCATCGGATAAAGGAATATGTCCTTTGTGGGTATGGGTAAATCCTGCTGGTGCAATTACCAATCTTCCTGCTTGGGGAGTAATCAAACGTTTTTGATAATAAAATTCTGTTTCACCACCTTCACTAACATCATTGAGATAATACATAAAAAGTAAAACACGATGTAAACTCTCACTACTATTGCTATTATTTGTTTTTAGATTGTTATGAAGATCGGGATATATTTCTGAATGATAATGATAGTAACCGCCTATTCCTTTATCATATTTTTGTGCATTAACAACTCCTAAATAGTAGAGACGAGCAATAATTTTAGCGATCGCTTTATCACTAAGATGCGCAATATCTTCTACTTTTAAAGCAACATTTTTCCCTGTTTTGGTATCTTTTACTTGCGGTGACAATACTCCTGTCAATAGATGAGCGTAACAGCGCATATAATCTACTAAATAACCCAAAGTAATTTGTGTAATTACCTGGTTAATTTTTGTCCATTCTGGCTGTAAAGAAATAGCAATATCTTCACTTTGTTTATTTTCTAAATTTAATCCCTGTCCTGTAACTCCAGACTTTTTCTGCGAGCTACTATTAAACATTTCAATGATGCGATCGCAAATTCTTCGATCTAAAGCACTATCATAAATATTAATAAAATCTATCATTAGACTAATTTCAAAATTCAAGTAATAGAAAATAAATCAAATACTTTTGGTGGATTTTTTAATTCAATTAATTATATATTGTTTAAAATACTCTTACTTATACTTAATTTTTTTGATTTTGATTTTTAGTTTCATAGTATATGGAGTTATACTCGATCGTCTAATCATAAATTTATTAATTCTCTTCTAGTTTTCCGATTACCAGTTACTAATTTCTAATACCCAATTTCTAATGACTATTTTTTTACTAGCTTGTCTCGCCATATATGTTGCTTGGAATTTAGGTGCAAATGATGTTGCCAATTCAATGGGGACATCTGTAGGTTCAAAAGCAATTACTCTTACTCAAGCTATCATAATCGCAGGTATTTTAGAATTTGCAGGAGCAGTAATCTTTGGTAGAGAAGTTTCCGCTACTATCGCCAGTAAAGTAGTAAATCCCGATTTATTTGTCACTCAACCTCAAATATTTGTTACAGGGATGATTGCGGTATTAATTTCCTGTGGTTTATGGTTGCAAATTGCCACTTCCCAAGGTTTACCAGTGGCTTCTTCTCATGCTGTGGTAGGAGCAATTGCTGGTTTTAGTTGGGTGGCAATGGGCAAAAATGCGGTAGATTGGTCAAGTATTGGTAAAATTTGTTTAGGTTGGCTTTCTACTCCCATTTTAAGTGGAATAGTTGCCATTATCTTTTATAATATCTTATGGCGATCGCTTTTTGAGAGTAAATCTATTATCAGATTACAAGAATGGATTCCCTGGTTAAGTGCTGGCTTAGTAGCAATTTTTGGAACAATAGTTTTTCCTAAATTTTGGCAATCTTCCCTTTTTGAGAGCTTAACTATTCCTCGCCACGATTTATCATTGGCTTTGGGTGGAGTTGCTGCAATTTCTGTGACTACCTATGGTTGGCAACAACTCAAAATACTGCAAAATAAAGATAATTTAGCTTTAGAGACTGTAATGGCGAAATTTCAGGTAATTAGTGCTTGTTTTGTTGCTTTTGCTCACGGATCGAACGATGTCGGTAATGCGATCGCTCCTTTAGCTGCTATTGTTTATGTATACGATACTAATACTATTCCTTTTGGTAATATTCCCATTCCTTTTTGGATATTAGTAATTGGTGGTTTAGGTATTGTTTTAGGTTTAGCTGTGCAAGGTAAAAATGTCATTGCCACTGTCGGTGAAAATATTATTTCTCTTGTACCCAGTACGGGTTTTTGTGCCGAAATTGCCACAGCAACCACTATTCTTTTAGCTTCTAGAATTGGCTTACCTGTTTCTACTTCTCATACTTTAGTTGGTAGTATTGTTGGTATTGGTTTATGGAAAAATAGAGATTCTGTAGACTGGAGTACCATTAAATCTATTGTACTAGCTTGGATAATTACTCTTCCTGCTGCTGCTATTTTAGGTGCAGTTATTTTTAGGATTCTTAACAGTTTAAATTTTTTAAATTGACATTAAATTCTCAACTATAAAATTGATTTCTCATCATGAGTAAAACCACACCTGAAATTGGCATTATTATGGGTAGCGATTCCGATTTACCTACTATGCAAGCAGCTATTAAAATTTGCGAACAATTTGCCGTTAGCCATGAAGTAGCTATTGTCTCTGCCCATCGCACACCTCAAAGGATGGTAGAGTATGCCCATAATGCTCATAAAAGAGGCATTAAAGTAATTATTGCTGGTGCTGGTGGTGCTGCTCATCTACCAGGGATGGTGGCTTCTCTGACACCTTTACCCGTGGTTGGTATACCTATTGCCACACGAAACCTTCAAGGGTTAGATTCACTCTATTCTATTGTGCAAATGCCCAGAGGAATACCTGTAGCTACAGTAGCCATCGGCAATGCTCAAAATGCTGGCTTATTAGCAATACAAATAATTGCTTCCCACATACCAGAACTGCTAGAGAAAGTCAGTGAATATCGTCAAGACTTAGCTCAAACTGTGTTGAACAAACAGCAAAAATTAGATGAGTTGGGTTATCAGAAATACTTAACTCAAATGTAAGAAAGTATGAAAAAAACCAAAAGCATCTTAATTTTGTCTGACCTCAATATAAAATGAGACTACGTTACAAATCTTTACCCCAAGCAGAATGTAGTGTAAACTACGCGAGGAAAGATGTATGTTTTTTAAAGTAAGGAGCAAAGACCACGATGCAGTTGGCTCAGAAGCTGCAAACAGTACCCAAAGAGTACCTCAAGCCACATGGAGGCTTTAATCTCACTGTCTTGATGACAGCAGTAGCTCTGATGCTGATAGCTTCTTCGGTGTGGGGTTATTTCGTCGGAAATTTTTCTTTGTGGTATTGTTTCATCGCCAATGTTCTGGCTTTACATTTGTCAGGAACAGTTATTCATGATGCTTCTCATAACAGCGCGCACAGTAATCGAATTGTGAATGCAATTTTGGGACATCTCAGTGCCTTGATGTTGGGGTTTGCTTTTCCTGTATTTACACGGGTACACTTACAACATCACGGTAATGTCAACGATCCAGAAAACGATCCAGATCATTTTGTATCTACAGGCGGTCCTTTATGGATGATTGCAGCCCGTTTTTTTTACCATGAGATATTTTTCTTTAAAAGACGCTTATGGCGCAAATATGAGCTATTAGAGTGGTTTCTCAGCCGTTTATTTTTGGTTACAATAGTATTAGTCGCAATTCATTACGATTTTATCGGTTATGTAATGAATTTTTGGTTTGTTCCTGCTTTAGTAGTAGGAATGGCTCTAGGACTATTTTTTGATTATTTACCTCATAGACCATTTAAAGAACGCAATCGCTGGAAAAATGCTAGAGTTTACCCTAGTCCTATTTTAAATATTTTAATATTAGGTCAAAATTATCACCTAGTTCATCATCTTTGGCCATCTATACCTTGGTATCGGTATCAGCCAGCCTATTATGCGACTAAATCTCTTTTAGATGCAAAAGGATGCGAACAATCTTTGGGTTTATTTGATGGCAAAAATTTTTGGAATTTTCTGTACGATATTTTCTTAGGTATTCGCTTTGGCAAACACTAAAGTTATTAACCATGTAATAAGTAACAGAGATAATTACCATTAGTAATCAATACCATTTCCACTTTAAGCCTTATCGGCGTAAATTTAAAAAGCCCTTGCGTACAAGCCACGGAGTTTGGAAAGTACGTGAGGGTATAATTATTACCCTCAGAAATTCTGAAGGAAAAATTGCTCAAGGAGAAATTGCGCCTATTCCTTGGTTTGGCTCAGAAGACACCGCAGAAGCAGCCCAATTTTGTCAGCAACAGGGAAACACTATAACTTCAGAAATAATTACAAAAATTCCCACTACCTTACCAGCTTGTCAATTTGGCTTTGAGTCTGCTTTACTAAGTTTTAATCAAGAAATAAAAAAAGTTGACGAAAATTCATTGAATTACTGCTACTTATTACCCACAGGTAAGCAAGTTTTAGAGCAAGAATATCAGTTAAAGAATAAGTCTAGCAACCCCACATTTAAATGGAAAATTGGTATTGATGAAACAATCCAAGAAATTGCTATTTTCAAAAAATTGCTCGTTAAATTACCCCATAATGCTCGACTAAGACTGGATGCCAATGGAGGGTTAACTATTAAGCAAGCTCAAGCATGGTTAGAAGTCACTGAAAATAACAAAATGATAGAATTTATCGAACAACCTTTACCACCATCAAATTTTCAGGAAATGATGGTACTTCAAGAAACATACAGCACTTCTTTAGCACTAGATGAATCTGTCGCTACCATTAGCCAATTGAAAGATTGCTACGAAAAAGGTTGGCGCGATGTTTTTGTGATTAAATCGGCGATCGCTGGATTCCCCAGTCATTTACGTCAATTTTGCCAGCAACACGATCTAGATTTAGTATTCTCTTCGGTTTTTGAAACATCTATTGGTCGCCAAGTTGCTCTACAATTAGCTTTAGAATTAGGAAATTGCGATCTCGGCTCTGCCGAGGCGCTGCGCGATCGCGCAGTCGGATTTAGTCTCGATCCTTGGTTTAGCAATTATTAAGAAATTTTCTCAAAATAAATGCTTCTTAACCTACCACAAATAAAATCAAGAAAACTTAGTTAGTATACCTAAAAGTTTTTTCGTATTTTCAGTTAACAAAGTACGACGATAAGTATCCGCAGCTTTTTTAATCGCTTCAGCTTGAGTAGGATAAGGATGAATGACGCTAGACATCTTACTTAAGCCTATTTTATGGACAATAGCGGTAGTTACTTCACTAATCATTTCTCCTGCATGAGAAGCTACTATCGTCGCGCCTAAAATTTCATCAGAGCCTTTTTTATGGAAAATTTTCAAGAAACCTTCTGTTTCACCATCTGCTAAAGCGCGGTCTACATCATCAAAATCAATTTTGATAGTGTTACAATCAATGCCTTTGGCTTGAGCTTCTTCTTCATACATTCCTACATGGGCAATTTCAGGATGGGTATATGTTACCCAAGGCATTACTAAATCACTTAATTTATATTTGCCAAAGCCAAAAGGAGAGAATAAGGTATTTTTTAAGACAATGCGGGCTGCTGCGTCTGCTGCATGGGTGAACTTCCAATTCATGCAAATATCTCCTGCTGCATAAATTTTGGGGTTACTGGTTTGTAAGTTATCGTTAACAATAACGCCTTTTCTAGGGTCATATTCCACGCCTACAGCTTCCAAATTTAAGCTTTCTACATTGGGTTGTCTTCCTGCACCTGCTAAGATTTCATCTACTACAATTGATTCTGATTTTCCATTACAGCTAAAGTGAATTATCTTACCTTCAGCCGTTTTTTCCACTCCTGACATCTGACAGGCTAAAATTAGGCGAATCCCATCTTTAATAAGAGCCTGTTGTACTATTTCGGCTGCTTCGTTATCTTCTTTATTTAAAATATGATTTCCACGATGAAATAAAGTAACTTGACTACCTAAACGCTGAAAAGATTGTGCCAATTCACAACCAATAGGACCTCCTCCAATAACTGCTAATCTGGGAGGAAGTTCGGTTAAAGAAAATACCGTTTCATTGGTTAAATATCCTGCTGATTCTAAACCTTGTATTTGAGGTTTGACTGCTCTTGCACCCGTAGCAATTACCGCTTTTTTAAATCTTAGGGTTTGCCCTTTTACAGTAAGAGTATCATTACTGGTAAAACTAGCTTCGCCAAAAAAAACATCCACACCTACTTTCTTAGCACTCATAGCAGAATCTACAGGACTAATTTTTGTTCTTACTTGACGCATTCTCGCCATCACTGTGGGGAAGTGAATTTTAATCTCTTCGGGAGGAATCACCCCTAAAGATCCAGCATCACGCATATCTGCGACAGCGCGAGAAGAACGAATTAAGCATTTGGAAGGGACGCAACCAACATTTAAACAATCTCCTCCCATGAGATGTTTTTCTATAAGAGCCACTTTTAAACCTAAGCCTAAACCCCCTGCACCTTTGGCGGTAACTAATCCTGCTGTACCAGCACCAATTACTACTAAATCATACAATTCTGCGGGAGTGGGATTAATCCAATCTGAAGGATGGACATTATTTAATAATTCTTGGTTATATTTGTCTAAAGGAGTAATAGTTGTAGCGTGTTTTTGAATATTCATTATTTTTGTTAGTTGTTAGTTGTTAATTGTATTTAGTTAATTTAGTGTGGTGTATTATTTGACTAGGCTCGTTGCTAGTAGCCAATTGATTATCGAGCGCTGTGTAACTAATAACAAAGACACTCTTAAAATTCTATGTTTTTAATTCAAGATAAAGTATTACTACGCAGTAAAGCTTTGGGGTTAAATTCACTACTACTAGCGATTTATTGTGCTATTACTGGTACAGCAGTTAACGCCATTCCGATAATAGTTAAGATTTCTCGTCTTGAAAATTTCTGATTTTCCATTGCTTTTAGTTGTGGATTTATCTTTAATTTAATCGACACAACTATAATGTCAAGATTAGCTTAAAATAAGCTTAGAATTGAACTACAAATAACTTAAATTATAATTTTTACCCATAAATTATTAATTGACGAGTATTTAATCTTTAAATTCAAAAGTATTATTCAATCTGGTTTTGGTTGAATAATACTTTGAGGACGAATCACCGTTTTTGGTAGATTGCTTCTATATATCTTATTTTGTAAATCAGGAGAAAATCTCTTGGTGATTTTAGCTTGGGTGTGTAATGAAGAGAAATACCCAGTTACTTCAGTAAAATAAAGAATTTGTTTTCTGAAAAGTTCGTTCTATAATCATCTCAGTTACAGAGTAGCAGGCAACGAGGCGATCGCTTATTAAGATTAATCACCGATTCATCATCAGCAATCTTGCTTCTTCAATCCATTTTTTGACCTGGGATACAGAAGGAGTTAAATCCTGACGTTGCATTGTCGCGACATAAAGACGTTTGATATTCGGATGTATTCTTTGTAATGGTGTTTGAGATAATTGCCTCGTCGAAGCAATCCCCGAATGTAATAGTAAGCCACAATATCGATACCCCACACTAGGAATTCTCGCTAAATCTGCTAGTGCAATCCATTTATTGATGTGTTTGATATGCAGTTGTAACTTATTTGCTAAAAGATTTCTTGCTTGAGGTGTCTGGCTATTCATTAATAAATCTCTAGTTGTTTTTATCCCATTTTGGCTGAGTAATTCTTGTTCTTTGGTACTCAATCCTGGTATAAGAGCGATCTCCCAGTAACGAAGTTGCATTTTTTTGGCGTTGGTGAATGAAGTTATCCAGTAAGTACCTGGGCATAATTAATTGTGTATTTTGGCATAGCAGAGGGAGCAGGGGAAGCAGGGGAGCGGGGGGGGAAAAGATGAATGTGAGGACACTTCATTAATGTACAAATAATTTTGCTTACCTACTTATAGCCCTACAGGATTAGGTTAGGAGCAAAAAAATTAGGAGGCTTTTCTAAAGATTGATTATTATTAGAGCGATAGTGGCAGTGCTACCAAAGGCAAACCGCTATCTTGAGACTAACATATCTAACTTAGTAGACATTTCTCAAAATTGAAAACCCAGAGGAACAATAGTTTTTTTATGAGCTTTTCTATGAGTTTGACGCTGAATTTTATGAGATTGAGAGAGCGAAAGTCACACTAAGATAAAGCGTAGAAGAGAAAAGTAATTCAATCACAAAATTCTCCTTTTTGCTGGATATAGGTGGCAAGTATCGGTCAAGATATCTAAAACATCCCAAACATAACTTTTAACTTTTAAACTTTCGACCAAGAAAAAGGGGGTACAAGCCTCCTCTTTGAAGAGGGAAAGTTTTTGGAAAAAGTTGAAGCTTCTTTCAAAAACCTACCTCTTACCTCCTCCTAATCCTTGATTTTATTGACGGGAGGAAATGCTCTTGGTCAGAGAGCCGTCTTGAGACAGTTCTCTACGGAGGGAAACCCTCCTGCAAGACTGTCTCGCTATTCCACTCCCGTGTTGACCTTGCTCTACACGTCAAAGACTGTGATTTTCCATAGGAGAACATGAAATTAATAAGTTAATTATTGCTGATGTGCGTTACGTTTCTCTAAATAATCCCACAGAATCTAAAAACTATTTGGACTCATAATTCATCCTTTACTATTAGTCTATAAATCAATATAATCAGTGATTATTAAGTTGTAGTATCGCTTTTCCCAACTTACAAAAGGGCAAAAATTAATTTTCCTCTTTGTTTGTTTTTCGTTCCTCATTTCTTATAGCTTGCGGTTTACCCCAAATGACTGTTTCTTGTTTATAAATTGCCATTCCTGGTTTTGCGCCTTTAGGTTTATAAACGTGCTTGGGTTTAGTATAAATTACTGGAACAACATCGCTTTCTCTAGCTTGGGAATAGTAAGCAGTAATGTTAGCTGCAAATTTCATATCGGCTTCTTGGGCTACTTTTCCAGGTTCGAGACGTAATAAAACATGACTTCCTGGGATTTCTTGAGTATGAAACCAGATGTCATAATCATTGGCTGTACGAAAGGTTAAGCGGTCATTTTGGCGGTTATTTCTGCCTACTAAAAGCTGATATCCCGATGGTGTGGTGAATTGATGGGGTTGAGAATCATCTTTGTTTTTAGAAACAGCTCTATCGCTTTTAAGATACTCTTGTTCTATTAGTTCTTCTCTAATTTCTGCTAAGGTTTCTAAGTCTTCGGGATTATAATAGTTATCTAGTTGAGTGAGGGCTGTTTTAACTTGTTGCAGATAATTTATTTCGGTTTCTACTTCATTTAAAAGAGGTATTACTGCATTTTTAGCTCGTTTTAATTTTTGATGATTTTTATAAAGAGCTTGGGCGTTTTGGACGGCATTTTTTTCTGGATTTAGCTTAATGTTTACTGGCTCTCCTGTGGCAAAGTCATTTAATTCAATAGACTTGATTCCTGGCTTAATTAAATGCAAATGTGCCATCAATAAATCTGCTTGTTGGCGATAGCTTTCTGCTTCGGTTGATTCTTGTAAGCGATTCCGAAATGTCTCTGCTTTACGATCGCTTTTTTTTAAGATACTACTAATTTTTTGTAGTAGTTGATGATGTAATTGCTTGAATTGCTGTTGATTTAAGTTATTGATATAGTAGCGATCTATTAGTTGCTGTAAGTTATCTACAGGATGATTTTCCACAAAGCCTAAGATAGTATATCCTTGAGCGGTTTTCCCTGGATAAAATTCACAGGTTGCTTGCATTTTTAGCCATTTTTGCCAAGCAAGATATAAGTTATCCCAATCTATTTGTTGTAGAGTTTCTGTGGATTGTTGAGGAGTAACCCCAGCTAAGGTAATAATTTCTTGGGTAACTTTAGGACTAATCCCTCGATAGGAATTCATTAATTGACGTTGCAATTTTCCAGGGATTAAACTAACTCTAGATTGCCATCTTTCTTGCTCTTCTTCTAATTTAGGTAATGTTCCTGTTAGTGGTGGTGGTACTTCGTAAGGTTGTCCTGTTTGAATGGGACGTACACTGGATTGGCTACTACTAATTTGCTTAGCAGGAGCGATAATTTGCTGCTTGGCATCAGTTAAAATGACATTGCTATATTTGCCCATAACCTCTACATAAAGATGCCATAACACATCATCTCCAGGGCGTTTGGCAAATTGTAAATCTAAGACTCTCTCCCAAGGCGCAATAATCTCGATAGCAGTGAGAGCTAATCCTTTAAATTGATGGCGCAATTGGTCACTAAAGGTAAAAGTATCGGGAATTTTGGGCGGTGGCTCACTGATACATACTCTCGCAGCTTCAGGATGCCAACAAATACCTAACCAACCTCGTTTTTTAATCGTTCGTAAAGATAAATAGATCGTATAACGATCGCGCTGATATACTTGTTCAATACGAGATGGTAGCCAATTTCTGGCAATATCTTCTCTAACAGCGACTAAAGTAGTGTAATCAAAAGCTTGCATAGGAATTCTTAAATACAAAAATAAAAATAAATTAAGCTAGTGCATCGAGAAAAAGCTAAAAAAAAAGCTAAAATTTCCGTAAAAATCAGTTTTTCATCACTTTTTGGGTTGTAATGCAAGATTTTTGCCTATAACATTAGGATTATATTTTCTTTATGCCTTAATCACATCTAACGGCAGTTCAATACTCATGGATATTCAGTTAATTAATATCGGTTTTGGTAATATTGTTTCGGCTAACCGCATTATTGCTATAGTTAGCCCAGAGTCAGCACCTATTAAAAGGCTGATTACAGAAGCTAGAGACAGAGGACAGCTAGTAGATGCGACTTATGGTCGTCGGACTAGAGCAGTAATTATTACCGACTCTTCCCATATAGTATTATCCGCTATTCAGCCAGAAACCGTTGCTCACCGTTTTGTGATAAACAAAGAAGGTAGCTAGCAATTCTTACTTCCAACTTCATGGCACAAGGAAAATTAATTGTGATTACTGGCCCTAGCGGGGTAGGGAAAGGTACAATAGTTCGCTCTCTATTGCAACGTCATCCCGAACTCTGTCTTTCTGTTTCTACCACTACCAGAAATCCCCGTCTTGGTGAAATAGAGGGCATAGACTACTACTATACCAGCCAGGATGAATTTAAAACTGCGATCGCAAAAACAGAATTTTTAGAATGGGCGGAGTATGCTGGCAATTATTACGGTACACCCAAAACTAAAGTCAAAGAAGTTTTAGAGCAAGGCAAATCAATAATACTAGAAATTGAATTATTAGGAGCAAGAGCGATCGCGCAATGCTTTCCTGATGCTCGGCGCATTCTTATTTTACCCCCTTCTTTGGCAGAATTAGAAGCTAGAATAAGAAAACGCGGTAAAGACCCCGAATTAGCTATAGAAAAGCGTTTAGCCAGAGCAAAAGAAGAAATTGCAGCCAAAGATGAATTTGAGTTTCAAATTATTAATCATGACTTGGAACAAGCAATTAAAGAAGTAGAGGAAGCAATATTTAGTTACTAATTAGTAGTTGTTAATTAGTGGCTAGTGGCGATCACAACAATTCAACTGTCTTGCTATAAAAATCATCATAGTCAAAAGGTACTATTTAATATTTTATAGTTATTGATAGAACAGTCTAAATTTGCCGAAAATTATGATGAACAACTTGAGCTTGATTTTATTATTATTATCGTTGCCCTTAATAAGCTTCCCTATAAATGCTCAAACTGCTGATGATGCTTTTTGTGAAAAATTTCCTCTCAATAGTAGATGTCAGGAAGAATCTGCTGTCAATGAAGACAACTCTGCTCCTAATGATTCCCGCGACAATCAAATTGTCGATCTTTTAACTATTGATGAAGTAGAGAGATATTTAAAAGAACTAGGTTATATAGACGTAACTAGAAATAACAATAATTCTTTAAATTTTTTGATGCAGGGTAGACCATGTTCGGTGTTTATCGCTTCTAATGGCAAAGGAATGTCTCTTTTTTCCTATTATCCTCAAGATGAAAAAACCACATTAGAAGCTATTAATGATTGGAACAAAAGTTTAAGATATTCGTTTGCTTATCTTTACACAACTACAAAAAATGATGAATTAGTTGTTCTAGAAACCAATTTAACTGTGACAGGTGGTGTAACTGAAAGCCGAATTAAAAGTTTCTTTGTACTTCATTCTGACTATCAAGCTTTTTTTGGTCGCTATCTTAGCGAACTTTAATCCTCTTTTTTGTTTAACCAGTAATAAATAAAAGATGGCTAATATTTTTAGTATACCCTCGTCTCTTCCCAATCGAGAGTTATGGGAAGCCTTGATATCTACTGACAATGTTTTGATTGAACGTATTGTGTCTACTGGTCAGGTTACACCATTAGGGGAATGGTATGACCAAGATAGAGATGAGTGGGTAATCCTGTTACAAGGAGAGGCTTCTTTAGTTTATGGTGATGGTTCACAAATCCAGCTAACACCAGGAGACTATGTGTTAATTCCTGCTCATCAAAAACATCGCGTAGAATACACTACTTTTGAACCTCCTTGTATTTGGTTAGCTATTCACTTTATTAGTAAATAGTAGTTCACCAAGATTATTCGTGAGAGAAGTTGTATTGCGATCGCAAACTATGATTTAATTTATAATTATACGGCTGTAATCAATAAATTACTAAGGAATGAGAATTTAATAAAATCCCAAATTAAAATATCGGTGCGTTACGCTTACGCTAACAACACCCTACCTAACGACTTACTTTAAGTACATATCTTCCTTTTCCTCCTCGATCGTAAGCGTTAACAATCACGCTATAAGTTCCATTGTCAGGTAGGGTAATTTCTAGACGAGAGTTGCTTTCTTCTTCGTTGAGATCGTCATTTTGCTCTACGATATTACCATTTTGATCCATTATGGCTAAAAAAGTATCAAAATCTTGGCTTTCTAGGGTGATAGTAAAAGAGTCTCCTGCTGAACCTTCGAGGGGATAAGAATCATAAAAACTACCGTCATTAGGAATAATTTCATCGCCTTCTTCGAGAATTCCTTCTTCTACTATTTCAGGAATTTGAGAATTAGTAGCAATTTCTGATTCTGTTGCGGATTCGTTGCTAGTTGCTATTTCTGATTCTGTTGTTGAGGAATTATTTTCTGCTGAATTTTCTGGGGTGGGTACAACTTCTGATTCTATATTGGGAGTTGTCGGACTGTTACTTTCGGTTTCGGTAGTTACTGTAGCTTCTGATTCTGATAAGGTTTCTGATTCTACAGTGGGATTTGTTGAGTTGTCACTTTCGGTTTCGGTAGTCACTGTAACTTCTGATTCTGATGTAGAAGTATGATCGCTGTTAACCTCTGATGATGCTTCTGATTCTACAGTGGGGTTTGTTGAATTGTTGCTTTCTGTGTTTGTAGAAACGATTACTTCTGATTCTGTTGTTTCGGCGTTAGTTTCTGAGGGTGTTTGGGTAGGAACGATTACTTCTGATTCTGTAGTAGAAGTTGTTTGATTATTGTTTGTGGTTTCTACAGTTTCTGTAGCTGTCGATTCTGATGCTATTGGAGTATTAGTATTTGGTGGTGTGGGGAGTTGATTGCTATTTTCAGTTGCTGATGTTTCGGGTTGATTTTCTGGTTTTGTAGTAGTTGTAGGAGTCGTTTCTGTTGGTGTTTGAGCAATTTCGGTAGTGTCTTCAGGATAAAATGCGATCGCGCATACGTTATTATAGATAGGTATTTCACTACAAGCAATACCCGTGTCTTGGAGACTTTGACTAAAAATAGCTCGTCTATGACGGCGATCGGGAAAACCATCGTCTACAACTAATTGCATTACAATGGCTTCGGGAGTTACTTTGCCATAAACAAGATTATTGCGATTATTTACTTTCTGATTACTGGTGATAGCAGCAATTTGTTCTTGTGCTGTAGAGGTTAATTCTGTAGAAGGAGATAACGCAGAAAGTTCATTTTGTTGACGGAGGAAGATAATAGCTTCTTCTAAGCTGCGAAGTCCCCGATTAGTTCTAATGGGTTGCTCTCCTGGCAATTTCAGAAACATTCCTTGATAATATTGCTTTTGAGAGTCTAACCAGTCAGCATAGCCTTGAGGGTTGGTTCTAACTCGGTTAAGCTCACTGATGATAGCTATTTCTAGAGAATTATCTGGTTCTGTTTCTGCAACTTCTTCTTCTTCTACTATAGACTCTTCGGGAATGGCTGCTTCAGTATCAGTGGGAATAGTTGTTTCTTCAGTTTCAGCTTGTGCGAGATATTGTCGAGAAATATTTCGAGATGTAGCGGGAGATACGCTAAAAATTCCGCCTATAACTGCAAAATACAACGCTGAGGTTAGTAAAGGTAGTTTCCAGATAGTAAAGTTTGAGTTTACTGGTTTATCTTTAAGCATATTATCGCTCCCAATTTGTATATTGGTTTACAGATTTTTAATAAGATTTTAAAAATAGTTATCATATAAAAAACTATTACTCAAAATAGTGTATCGAAAATAAATATTTTTTTACGTTTTTTAACTAGCAAACAGTCTTGTTTGAAGTTTTTGATGTTGCATTTGAGCTAAATCAATTGTAGGTGTACAACTCCATATTTCTGATAATTTGAGAGTTTTCGCTTGCTGGTAAGTTGTGGTAATATCCGAGGTTAAAAAGAGCAAGGTTTTTTGTGCTTGAATATGACCAATAACCCCTAAACGAATAGCAGCACCGAGTAAACCAGTAATCAAGTTATGGAGAAAAGCTAAAGCGGTATTTTGTTCGTTAATTCCTGCAATTTCCGCTACTACAGCAAATACAATGGGATGAAGACAATAAAATTGTTTTGCTGCTATTTTTTGTTGTAGTTGTTCTAGTTTTTTATCTTGCCATGTTTCTTGAGCTACCATAAGTAAGGCTCGACCACTTTTCTGCTGAGTTTGACGATTTTTCTCGATAAGAGTTTGACTAAATAATTGACGATCTGCATTTTGAATAAGTTGCCAATTATTTTGTTGACTACCTCGATAACCATGAATTAAAGCGACTAAATCACAAGAGCCAATTTTGTTAAGTAACAGAATTTGTAAAAAATTTTGTAATTCTACTACTGTTTTAATTTGCTTAGTTTGAACTAAATATTCTAAACCATGAGATAGAGTAAAAGAACCAGAAGGAAAAAAAGAATCAGCTAATTGCATTAAAGCAAGTTGATTGTTCATTATAAGCGATCGCCTAAAACAACTAAAATAATTTTTATTACAAGTTTGCAGAATTCAGATTACACTACAAACTTTTCTATAATACTTACTTCTGCTAATTTAAGCTCTATATTAAAGACTTCTCCCTGGTGACAAGCAAATTCTAACTGTATCCAATCATCACTATCTTTTGCTATTGCTGATAAACAAGTTACTCCAGTTTCATCTAAGATATTTATAGATAAACTTGTGGGCAAATTATTACTTTCTCGATCGGGATATAGTTGCAAACAAATATCAACTACTTCTGAATTAGATTCTGTTATTTTTAAGATTAAGATTACTTTTTCTTCTATATTATTCACCTCCCAAGAAATTGCTTTACCACGACTAATAGTAGTTAGTGCAGCATCACTATTAGTCGCCAAACTTCTAGTAACTCTTCCTGCCATGATAGTCTCTACAGGCTGCCAATCTGGGGTAAACAAACCACTCAACCATTTCCTCCCGTGTTGACGGAGATTTATCTGTTTTTGCACAGAATCTAAAGTATCAAAAAGACGATCTAAAGGTTGTATTTGGGATATATTAACTGTTTCGGTATCATAATTAATTGCTTTACTGGGAATAAAGCCTAATAACGCTGCCTCTTTTAATTCATTTTCCAATAGCACTACTAGATAACCCAAACGATTATCTCTCACTTCAGCAGGAATAGTTATAACCTCCTCTCCTGGTAATAGCCCACAACATTCTAGTTTGCCCAAATTGGATAATACTAAATCAGCAACATTAAACATACCTCTCAAAACAGGATTCCAACAATCACTCTGAGCTAAATTAGTTGTGATAGGAAAGCACTTTAAATAAGTATAAACGGCGTAAACAGCTAAGGTATTGAGATAAACCTGTTTTCCTTTTTCAATTGTTGCCTGTTGACTCGCAAATTGTTTTGCATAGTTATGAGCGTTACTATCTAATAGTATTGTTAATTGTTCATTATTAATTGTTGACAGTTGATTGTTCATTGCTAATGGTTTTTATGTGATTGATTTGATTCTATGAATTATTAGTTCGTGGCTCGTTGTTAATTAATTATTTATTTTTGTTTCTTACTCATTACTCATTGTCCATTACCCATTACCCATTGGTGACAAGTTAAACAATAATGGCATTTGTCAACTAATACATATAATGTTTTTTAAATTTATAAATACAAAATATGGATTTTTGACTTTAATTTAGTGATTGCCATTATTAAGACATTAAAGTCAATAAAATTGTGTCAAAGGCGATAAGCAAGCGAGCTTAAAGCTTAAAGCTGCGAACAGGTTGACAAACAACATAGTCCCTTAACTTGTCACGATTGCCCATTACCTCCTAACTCTTCTCCTATTTCTTGCAGAAGTGGTAAACATTTTTGTTTCCAATGGGAATAGAGAGTCTGATTGTTGACTTTTAATTCTCTAGCTATTTCCGAGATTTTGGCGGGTGGTTGTTGTAGCAATAAACGGATAGCTAAACACTGACAGTTACATTTAGGATATTTGCGGGGATGAGTTTGAGAAAGGTTTTTATTGGAGTCTTGTTTGATATAATCAGCGATCGCATTTCCTAACCTAACTTCTTTTTCTGCTTGTATCTCGGCAATTTGGGTATCTAATAAACTAAGGGAAAATCGCGGATCGCTAATGTTTTCGATTAAATCAATTCCCGTCTTTTCGTTACTACTGGGGTAAACTCTTTGAGGATCGTAACGGTTATCAGACACATACAGATCGCGGATACGCCATTTGAGATAACCATTAATCCAAATTACGAAACTTTGTTGTATTGATTCGGTTTGAGCCTCAAAGCGATCTATATTCTTACTTACCCAGATTAATGTGCGGTTATAGGCTTCTGGATAGTCTTGATGAGACGATCGATAAATCCCTGGTAGTTGTTGAATCAGAATTAGTAAACGATTGAGGTTTTTCTGTCTTTGTAGACTATTGCTGTCGTAATTACATACAGATAAGATAGCCTCTTTTAATTGTTCTTCCACCTTTTATCAGTAATTCAGTAATCAGTAATCAGTTTTTGGATAAATGTATGGGGTGAAAAAGATACAGAAAAAACAATCCCCAAAAAATACAAGATTTCTCATGTTGCTTTTATCCAAAACTATAGCCCAAAATATTTTTGTACTAATACAAGATTTCTCTTACTGTATCGCAAGATATTTTTGTACTAATCTATGAAAAGAAAATATCTTTTTTCGCTTGACTGAAAAAGGAATAAACAGAGATCGCCATTGAGAATTAGGTAGTCTAAACCAGATACCGATATTGGGTTGGGGGTAAGGTATCAGTGGAGAATCTGAATGCAGACTATTAATTAGAGTTTCGAGATGGTAGTAAAAGCGATTGCAAAATAGCAATCTTTTTCCCTCAAACATTTTTAACCTAACTGCCTCATAACGCAACACATCTAATACCGATACGGGTTGAGTATTGTCTGTAGTTAGCTGTTGTAAGAGAAACTTAGTAAAAGCGATCGCATCTAAAAGATGTTTTTTGTTTCCTGTGGGTAAATAGGTTTCGCTGTATTGGAAAAACAAAGGATTAAATTCTTTACCCAATGCTTGATTCGTCAGAGGTAACAGCTTACGAATTTCTCCCAAGCGTTTGCGCTTTAATGAACGTGCAAATAAGTCTACTTGCTGACGAGATAGTTTACTAAGCTGCTGAATTTCCTGACAGTTTAAGCCAAAGCTAATTCCTACAACGTCAGGATTTGTCAGAAAGTCATCTCGTAGTTTACTGTCTGTATAAATGCGTGCTAAAACCTGTTGTACTGTTGATAAAGACATAATTTTAAGGAATGAAGGATGAAGGATGAAGGATGAAGGATGAAACAAGTAACCACTAACCACTAACCACTAACCACTAACAATTTTTCTGGCTTGATTTAACTCTGTAACTAACTCATTGAAAGGTGGTATGTTTTCGTCTCTTTCTAAAATAATTCCGTTAACGTTAGTGCAAGAGGTGACATCTGTCATTAATTGCCATATTTCGGCTGGAGTGGCTTCAGAATGGCTATCTATTAAAACACCATCATCTTGATATCCGCCGACAAAATGTAGTTGTACAATTCTTTCTAAAGGTAATTGAGAAAGAAACTTTTCAATGTCGTAATCGTGATTGGTGCTGTTGATATACAGATTAGTAATGTCTAGCAATAAACCACAATCAGTTTTTTCTGCTATCTCGCCAATAAACTGCGCCTCTGTCATTTCTCCCCCAGAAATATCCACCATGTAGGCAATGTTTTCTAGAATTAGGGGAGTTTCAATATAACTCTGTACTTGTTTGATGTTGCTACAAACAATATCTACTGCTTCTTTGGTATAGGGTAAGGGTGCAAGATGTCCGATATCAATACCTCCAGCTTTGGTGAAGCACAGATGTTCACTCCACCAAGGGGGATCGAGTTGTTTAACTAGTTTGGCTAGTTTCTCTAGATATTCTGTATCGATACCTTCTGCACTACCAAGAGAAAGATTAATAAAGTGAGGTACGAGGGGAAAGTTAGCAGCGAGTAAGGATAATTCCCCTTGAAGATATTGATTAGAATCTAAATAGCGATCGCCAATTATCTCTAAAAAATCCACGGTTTCTTTATTCAGAAACAATTCACTCTTAAACTGTTCCCGATACCCAATACCAATTCCTAATGTTTCTAGTTGATTGTTCATTGTTATTTATTTGTGGTTAGCTTTTTATCAAGACGTTTCGGCGAAACGTCTCTACTGAATCAACCGCCACAGCCTCCGCATCCACCACCGCAACTACTTCCGCAGCTACTACCACAACTGCTACCGCAGCTACTACCACAACTGCTACCGCTACTGCAACTACTCCCACAGCTAAAGGTACTACAGCCACCACTACTACTACTTGTGCGACTACTACTACGAGAAGTCTTGCTACTGCTATGGCTATATACAGGAGGAACAAAAAGATTCACTAAATCTTGATAGTCGTTACTGGCTTTTAATTTGTCAAAATCAAAGATCGCTAATAGTAATGAAGAGTTGTAATCTGGTTCGGTAACTGGTGCTTTTAAATCACTCTGTAAGTTAGCAAAAGTCTGTTTTAAGTCGCTAAGATATTGTTTCCCCTTAGCTGTAATGCGGGTATCAAGAGGAGAAGAAATATAGGCTAGGATAATAATAGCAGCGATCGCCATCATAATTAAAAACATTACGTTATGATGTCCCCGTGACAATGCAGAAATCAATTTATAGCTACCCAAACTACAAATGAGAAACGCACCAATACCACCTACTAAATAGTTTTTCGTTGCGGAATTAAAATAGCCAGATGTTTCTAAAGATTTTTGATAAGTTTCACAAGGTTTAGCGATCGCTTTTCTCAATTCAGCATTATACTTAACATCAGAAGCTACACGGGGATTATCTACCCAATCAAAGAAAACTCTTTCAATCGGTTGTAAACTCGATACATTATACATTTGTGGCGATCTTTCAATACGTTTATCCTTAACTCGTACAAAGCCTTTTTGCATCAACTCCAAACAAACTACTTTGGCTACTGCTGATTCGCCATCTCGCAGATAAGCAATTTCATAAGGATCGGGTTTTTCTGGTATTTCTCCAGAAACAGGATCGAAGATATTACCTTGTAAAATCAGGTAACAACTTATTACGGTAACTGTAATCACCCCTCCATACAGCAATAAGAAATAAGGGCCATACATTAAAGAGATAGGATTGTTAATTAAGATGTCCATATCCGATTAGTTGAACTCGACACTTACTAATCAGGGAGAGTCAGAAAGTTTATGAAACTTTTTGGTTAATAATGGCTGTAATGCTCACTATGTAATGGTTATAGATTTTTGTTTTTATGTAGAGATTGAAGTTTTTGAGTGTAAAGCGATCGCTCTTTTCTGTTTTTAATATCTTGTAGGGGCAAATAGCGATCGTCCAATTACAATTAATCATGACCATTTACAATAAAAATACCAGGCGTATCAAACACAGAGGAATTTATGTTAAGCAATCTCACTATTAAAAACTATCGTTGCTTTGAAGATTTTCATATAGATAGCTTAGAACAAGTTAATCTTTTTGTTGGCAATAATAATAGTGGTAAGACAAGCTTATTAGAAGCTATTTATTTATTAATTAATCTACATGATAAAGAACAAACTCTAATTGAAATAATTTATAACAGAAATAGAGATTTCATCAGCAATAAGCATTTTTATTATCAAATTACAAATTTATTTAATAGATATCAGCCAAATAAATCTAGAATAAAGGCAAATTTAGATTGTAGGAAAATAATTCTTGATTTTAGTATCAAAGCTGGTGTACAAATTAACTTAAGTTTTGAAACTAGAGAACAAGGAGACAATGCTGATTTTAGATTTAAAGAACAAATCCCTCTTATGAATAACTATTGTTTAGAAGTACAATTTACTGACATAAATAATGATCTATGGATTAGAAAAGAAATTAGTCCTTATATTTTAGTTTATAAAAATAATCTTTCTTTTACTCAAATGCTTTATATGTGGGATAAGATCGATTTAACAAATAAAGAAAGAAAAATAATCAAAGCACTTAATATTATAGAAAATAAATTAGAACGTATTAGTTTTTCTACTCTGGAAGGATATAATCAAGTTAAATTAAAAATCATAAATGAAGAAGCTCCTATATCTATAAGTAATATGGGAGAAGGAATGTATTGTCTTCTTACATTAGCATTATCATTAGTAACCGCAGAAAATGGAGTATTGCTAGTAGATGAAATAGAAACAGGATTACACTACAAAGCACAAACAGATATGTGGCGTTTAATTTTAGAAACAGCCAAAGAATTAAATGTTCAAGTATTTGCTACTACTCATAGTTGGGATTGTATTACTACATTTCAAGAAGCATTATCACAAGTTGAAGATCGATCTATTGGTAAGTTATTTCGTCTTGATAGTAAATATGATAAACTTCGCGCTGTGGAATATAGTGCGGAAGATTTAGAAATAGCGGTAGAAGAAGGTATTGAGGTACGTTAATGCCAAAAAAGAAAAAATTGGAATATTTACCTCAACAACTATTAGTAGAAGGTGATAAAGATCGTCATGTTATTTGGGCATTATGTCAAAAACATCAATTACCACAAAATTTTTCTGTTGAGTTACCAAAAAAAGCAGAAGGAATAGAAGCTTTATTAAGAATTTTGCCAATAAAGTTAAAAAATGAGGAAATTAAAACTTTAGGAATAGTAGTTGATGCGGATCTAGATTTAACAACACGATGGCAAAGTGTCAGTGATAAATTACAAGAATCTGGTTATCAAAATATCCCAAAAGAAATTCCTCAAACTGGTTGGATACATAAACAAGCAAAATTACCAAAAATAGGTGTTTGGGTAATGCCAAATAATCAATTACCTGGAATGTTAGAAGATTTTGTTACTTATTTGATTCCTGATGAAGATATATTAAAAGTGAAAGCAGAAGCAATATTACAAGAAATAGAAACAGCAAAAATTAATCCTTATTCGCTTACTCATCATTCCAAAGCATTAATTCATACTTGGTTAGCATGGCAGAAAAAACCAGGTATGCCAATGGGACAAGCCATAACTGCTAAAGCATTATCAAATAATAGCGAAATTGCTAATATTTTTATTATTTGGCTACAAAAATTATTTAGTAATTAACAAAATATCTTTGTATTTACTTTGCGCCTCTATCCTCTAATGCGATGAGGATAAACACCTCTACGCGAGATAATATCGTTTCTCGCGCATTAACAAGAGACTTAGTTTAGGGCTAGGAGTCAGGAGTTAGTGTAAACAATAGTTTTAGTGTTTTTTATTAATAAGAAATAATGTAATATCTATCTAGCTAGTGCGCGAGAATTGGTATAATCTCTAAATTAAAAATATCGCAAAGGAATAAAACCAGACTTACTAATCAATTCTTGTCCTGGTTTAGATAATAAATAATCTTTATAAGCTTCTCCTACTTCTTCATCAACAGGGCTATTAGCTTCTATCACTATAAATAGTCTTCTGACTAAAGGATATTCCCCATTACGTAATACTTCAATATTTAGGCGTTCTTTTTCCAAACCACAATAACTATTATCGCGATTTAAACTAATAAAATTACTTCCCATCCGACGTGCAATGGGTAATATTTTAAAATTACAATTATCAATTACTTCCGATACAGAAACAAAAAACATACCACCTAGATTATCTTCTATTTGCTTTAAAGCTAGAGTGGGATATTCTAAGAAAGTAACGTTTTTCCCAAAAGAGTGTGACTCTAAAATATTGTTGTAAAAGTATTCTGTAGTTCCACTTTGGCGAGGACGAGTATAAGGAATAATTTCCCTATCTTGTCCTCCTAATATAGCCCAGTTAGTAATCTTACCGCGATAAATATCTTCTAACTGTTGAATTGTTAAGCCTTCTATTTCTAATTGAGGATTTACTACTACAGCAATACCATCAATTGCTACAGGAACTTGTTTTAATATTTTACCTCTAACAATAGCAGAATCATACTCTCGATCTTCAATAGGGCGAGAAGATTGTGCAAAAGAAATTTGTCCGTCTAGCAGCATTTTTATCCCTGTTTCAGAACCGTTAGGTAAGGTAGGATGACGAGTATAAACAAGTTCAAAGTGAGGATATTTTTGCTGTAGTTGTTGATTGACTAATTCTCTAATAAGTTGCCAGGTGGTACTACCTCCATATTGCCAAGTACCGTTAGGAAATTGTATTTTATGATTGAGGTTAAATTTATTAGCTATTTCTGTATTAAACCCATTAAACAAAACTAAATTAAAACTAAAACCAAGAATAAAAATCAATAAACAAGTAACTATAGTCTTTGTTAGTTGAATAAATTTATTAGATTGCTTGGTTTTAATAGTATTATTAGCTGAATCTCCTGACAAAATGCTATTCCAAGTTAAATAATTAGTAGTGGGTTTTAAACACAATCTAGGTAACCAAACAGCACCAGGATAACGAGTATTAAAAGGCTCTAACTTTTTCCTTGCTTGATGAACTGAATTAAATAGAGATTTGTGATTAATAAAAGCGGTGAAAAACTGTTTAATAAACTCGATCGCTACTTCATCGGGTACGGGTTCGCCCATAACTATCATCTGAGTTAAGTTTAACTCACTCAGGCGATCGGCTAAACCTAATCCGTCACAAGAATTAAAAATAGCTAACCGTAATCCATTCTTAATTGCTTGGCGAAAAGCATCTTTGAATTCTGCTATGGTTAATCGTTCAGTTTCATTGATTGCAATCCAGCCGATTGTACCATCATCATTACTACCACTATGTCCCGTAAAAATAAAGATATGATAACCAGGATGATGCCATAAAGAGGTACATAAATCTTTCAAACTAGGCTGAATTAAACAAGTTATAACTGCTTTCTTTTTTGTTAATTGTTGAATTGCTTGGAGATCGGCTTTTGTATCTATATTGTTACTATTACCTACTACTAATAAAATTCTAACTTTGGACTGTTTGGTAAAATTGCTAATAGGAGTAATTGCAATATCTTTAGACGTTAAAGTGTTAATTGCTACTTCCGTTTCAGGATAATATTGAGTTAATAAATCCCATTCTTGCCAAGGAAGCCGACATAAATTAATATTTTGAGCATCTATAATAATTGGTAACTCTTGATGGTTAAACTGATTAGCCACAGAAATCAAACCATCCCGAATAGGTTGCCATTCACGATCGCTATTATTAAGCCATTGATTGAGATGGTGCTTAACCGCATCAACGCATTTTGTAGAAGATGCAACTGTTACCGATTTGGGAATAATTCTAAACTGAGTTTGAGTACCAATATAAGAACGTACTGCTTCTAGTTGACGATAGGTAATTTGCCACTGTTGCAGAGATTTAATTAAAGCATCGGGTATCGCAGTTAAATAGCCTTCTATCTCCCAAGGCTGTTTACTACAGCTTAGAGTAGCAAAAAAACCCTGATTCGGTATTTGTCGGAACTTTAGTTTAATAATCTGCATATATATAAGGAGTAAGAAAGAAGGAAAGAGGAAGAAGAAAGCAAGGATATTTATTTTTGAACTAACTTATTATAATAATGTCCCTACATCTCTCTATCTCCTTTATTTTTCCAGTTTCTCGTTAGCTTTACCTCAATTTTTATAAATAGGAAAGTATAAATCGATATAAAACTCCTATTAAGGAAAAGAAATGAGGAAAGCAATAATTACCAAAGCCCAACGAGGCTCAAGTAACTCGTCAACTCTTCATCTCGCCATTCAGTATTAAGCTAGGGAGATGGTATAAAGCGGATTCATAAATGCGCGAAAAATCAAAAAATAATTCATTTGTTGAATCCTCGCTCCTTCGCGGAAGAGGTATTACCCATTACTCATTACTTATTACTTATTACTTATTACTCATTACTTATTACTCATTACTCATTACTCATTACTTCATTACTTATTACTCATTACTCATTACTTATTACTCGTGAAATATTACCCATTACCTACTCATACCGTACCTTAATAATCGGTTTACCGTAATTTTTATAGTTCGGGAAGAAAACCCTATCTAATGGTGTTGTAAGTAACACTAAACAGTTGTTTATAAGATACGTAATATAGTAATTGAAGTTAAAAACAAGGCAATCAAAAACAAAACATACAAAGCAGAGGAAAACAATTTATGACTATTGTTCGTTACAATCCTTGGAAAGAAATGAATTCTTTACAACGTCAACTAGATAGAATCTTCGATGATGTGATTATTTCCACAACAAATTCTTTAAACCATACTGGATTTCCTGCTACGGAACTAATCGAAACAGAATCCGCTTTAGAACTAAGATTAGAAGTACCAGGAATGCAAGCTAGCGAGTTGGATATCCAAGTAGCAGCCAATAGTGTTACTGTAGCTGGAGAAAGAAAAGCAACAACTGAAGCTGCTGATAATAAGTTTGCTCGTTCTGAGTTTCGTTATGGCGAGTTCAAAAGAGTAATTACTCTACCAATTAAAGTACAGAATACTAATGTCAAAGCAGAATATAAAGATGGCATTCTTTATCTAGTACTACCCAAAAGAGAGGAAGAATTAAATAAAGTTGTCAAAGTTAGTCTTGATGATTCTGTAGAGTAGCTATTTTGTAAATAGTATTTTTAGGGTGGGGTAAAACTCACCCTTTTTTGATCGCAATTATAGGCGTTGCCTCATGGTGGTATGAAAAGCGCAAAATTCTACTTTTTTATTAATATTCAAAAGGCTTAAAGCTTAGAGGAGGGGCTGTCTCTTGGGGAGGTGGCGTATTCTGGGGTTTCCCCAGAATCGTGTGACCGCCGTGTTTCCCCAAGAGTTTACATTGTCCTCGAATGGGGATACGCCCCGTCTTAGAGCTTCCGAAGCTCCGAACAGTATTACTATCGGTTTCATACCTTAAATCAACAACGCCCAATTATATTTCTTGTTTAATTCTGAGTTATTTTGCGAATACTTCTAGTTTGTTCTAAGATTTGTTCCACATCTTCAGCAGAGAGGCGTTCTACATAATTGATTTTAATTTCTTCTAATAAATCTACTAAGAGGGTTTCAATTTGATTGAGGCTCTGTCTTGCTTTGATTTCAGAAACAAAAGATTGATTGACATTAGTAAATAAGCTTTCTAATAATTGTTCAAATTTTTTATCTTCTTCTAAAACAGCTTTCAAAGCAGCAGCAAAACCACTATAGGTTTGAGACACCAATTGTTTTGTCAAACTAGAAACGGCTGTTTTTCCCCCAGGAAGAAAGCTTACTCCTTGATAAGCGGGTGATTGTTGAATGGCTTTCTGTAAACTATATTGTAATAATGCTTCGGCTTCGGGTTGAATTTTTGGCAGTACTCGATCCACCATAGTGTTAGCAAAAATTTTAATTATTTCTGCGGTTTCATTAGTGTTATTGATGTCTATGTAACCATTTTGATTTCTTTCTGCGAGTAGATTGCTGATATCTCCTTGGCGAATCGAGATTTGCAACTGATTGATAATACGAATTACAACTACTTCCGTGATATCTTCGGCGATTCCTGCTACAATACCTTGACTGATCTGTTTTTGAATTCTATTACCGATATTTAAAGGTAAAAGTCGCGATCGCTGTAATCTAACTGAAGTGGGAATAACCCTTAACCATCGCCAAAAGGGAAGGAAAAAGAAGACATCATACCAACGCCACAACATAGCATCTATCCAGCTTACTCCAGTACGGGTACGACTGATCAACCAAGTACGAGCGAGAAATTCTAAGGCAAAGATAGCTCCAAAAGGGAAATCAAGAAAACCAAAGTTATCAACATATCCGCCAGTTTCCCCTATGTGACGATAATAGTTAGTTTCGATTAGGGGTTTTATTTCATCATTGAAAAATGCTAATTTTGCTGTAGTGTTATTTTGCAGATAATTGACACTCCAAAATTGCCAAAAAGCTTGTTTAGAAGATTGTTCTTCATTGGGAAGATATTCCCGCATAATATTTTTCAGTCTTTCGAGATTACCTGATTTCCCTGCTTCTTCAAAAGCATCGTTTTGAATCATTTCTACACTACGACGACGTAAATCACTTAATATGGGGATAATTTCAGGATCGTTTATTTTAGTTGTCTCTAATTTTTGTTCCAACTCTGCAACTTTGGATAGATATTTTTCTGTAGTGCGATTGGGTACGATTCCTTTGACGTTGTCGTATTGCAAAATAAATTGAGAAATATCATCAGGTATAATGTCTAGCTTGATACCAGGAATGCTGACATAAGCCGATCTTAGATTACCAAGGCGAATTTGACCATGGAGCCAAAAATCTCGGATAGGAACATAACTTAAATCAAAAATAACTAATAATAAATTTATCACGGCTATGATCGCCATTATCTTCTCAAACCACAGGTTAGGACGAGATTTTTGAAATTTTACCCCAGATGATTTTCTTACAATAGTCATTCTTTGATATTTCTTTAGGTATCTCTAAAATTTTCCTATGTTTGATTACGATTAAAGGTTAATCTTCATTAACTATCAATAATTATTCTAAAATTTTTGGCAAAGATAACTGAATAAACTAATTTATTAATTTTTTGAGTATGTAATCTAACAAGTTATACTATCTTTTGATAGCTTAATAGCTGTTAAGATTGAGCTTGCATAATCCACCACTATAATTTTTAAGAGTAGTTAACTTTTAATTTTATTAGGCTACAATCTGAAGTCCCAGCAATTCATGAATTATTATCAAAATAGTTGTCTAAAATATTGGGATTTTAAATATTCTTAAATTTTTAGCAAATCAAAATTTGTTTTTATCTGAATTTTAGATTTTATTAAATTATTGTCAATAACAAAATTATGACTCAGCAGAACCAAGTTTTTTCTTTTGATATTGAAGAAGATGATTTATTTGATTATGGTTACGAACAGCCTGGAAGTATTCCTGGTACTTTAAGTATTGAAAAAGATGCCACTCCTCCAGAATGTTTTTTAATCGATTATAATTCGCAAAAAGCAATTCTTGTTACAAATTTAACTCCTGAAGATTGTCAAGAATACATGAATCTTGATTCTGTTTCTTGGTTTAATGTTGGAGGATTGGGTAATGAAGATTTTTTCTTGAGGCTAGGAAAAGTATTTCGCTTGCATCCTCTAACTTTAGAAGATATTGTCAATGCCCCACAAAAGCCTAAAATTGAATATAATCAAGAGCAATTAGTCATCATTGCTAACATGGCAATTCCCAAACCTCATAATCAAGGGTTTTGGCTAGAACAGGTTAGCTTAGTTATTACAAAAAAATATATTTTAACTGTTCAAGAAGAACCAGATAGAGACTGTTTTGAGCCGATTAGACAACGAATTAAGCTTCAAAAAGGTAATATTAGACTTAAAGGAACAGACTATTTAGCCTATGCTTTATGGGATTCTATTATTGATGGGTTTTTTCCTGTTTTGGATATTTATAGTGAAAAAATAGAAGACTTAGAAGATGAAGTAATTAGTAATCCCACTAGCCAAACGTTAGCTGAAATTTATCAAGTAAGAAGAGAATTGTTAGCTTTACGTCGTGCTATTTGGTCACAAAGGACTGCTCTCAGCAGTTTAATTAGAGATGGTAGTGTCTTAATAGATGATGAGATTGTTTTGTATCTAAGAGATTGTTACGATCATGCAGTTCAAATTGTCGATTTAATTGAAACTTATCGCGAATTATCTTCTGGTTTAACTGATATTTATCTCTCTGCTATGAGTAATAAAATGAATGAAATTATGAAGCTACTAACGGTAATTTCTACGATTTTTATTCCCCTTACTTTTATAGCGGGAATTTATGGCATGAATTTTAATTATGACACTTCTCCTTGGAATATGCCAGAGTTAAATTATTATTGGGGATACCCATTATGCTTAGGTTTAATGATAGCGATCGCTTTCGGTTTAATTGTGTTCTTTTGGCGACAAGGTTGGTTCGATAAAGTAAGCTTTGAACAACAAAAAAAAGAAAGATAAACCTTTTTGGAAAGTTAATAAGTAGTAAGTAATAGATTGGACTTTGGACAAATGGATAGTTGCCCGAATTTACTTTAATCAAGAAGTATTGCATTTTGTGCAACACAAGTATCAAGACAATCGCTATGATGACATCAAGATTAGACATCACACAAATATTTTTGGGAGAATAGATTAGAAGCTTCATGTTGTTTACTTTCTTGAGAAAAATCAAGCAAAAGAGGCAATGGCGATCGCTTGTTAGCGGATTATTGGCTTTAACTCTCAGTCTTGCTATTTACAGTTATTCTGAGATACAAGCACAAACTCCAGAATCGGCTTCAGTTCTAATTAAAGAAAGTCAAGAATATTACGATCGCGGGCAGTTTGTCGCAGCTACCCAAGCTTTGCAACAAGCAGTGCAAATCTACCAAAAATCAGGAGAGCCACTACAACAAGCACGAGCTTTAAGTCTACTATCTTTGGCTTACGAGCAGTTAGGAGAGTGGCAACAAGCAGAGACAACAATTACCCAAAGCTTATCTATACTGGATAGATTACCCGAAAGTAGAGAAAGCAAACCTCAAAACCAATCTCTTCAAGATCTCGTCCGCGCTCAGGTTTTAAATCGTCAGGGACGTTGGCAACTAGCCAGGGGACAAGCCGAAGCTGCTGTAAAAACAGCAGAGAAAGCAGAGTTTTTCTATACTCGTTCTGGCGATACTCAAGGAATATTTATCAGTAAGATTAATCAGGCTCAAGCATGGCAAACCTTGGGCTTTTTCCGTCGCACTAATAAAATTTTAGATGAATTAGCACAACAGCTTGAAAGTCAACCCCTATCGCTAATTCAAGTAAGTAGTTTAAACAGTCTGGGTAGCTTATTCCGTCAGCAGGGAAAATTAGAGCGTTCGTCAAAAATTTTCAGCAAAAGTTTAGCATTGGCTCAAAAACTAGCTCTTGATTCCGAAATTAGCCAAGTTTTACTCAACTTGGGCAACACCAAACAAGCATTAGCCAGTCAGGCTAGAAATTTAAACGATCTTGAGCGAGCAAATAATTACCAGCAGCAAGCTTTAGAACACTATCAACAAGCAATTGCCACTGCAACTTTTCCCTTGGATCGAATTCAAGCTCAATTAAATCAATTCAGTTTATTAACTGCCAGTGAGCGAACGCTAAAGCAGAAGCCTAATCCCAATTTAGTAGCTCAAAATTTCATATCCCCAATTACTCAAACCCTTAAAGAATTACCAGCTAGTAGACAAACTATTTATGCACGCATTAATTTTGCTCGCAATTTGATGAAAATGCCCTCTGCAAGCAAGTATGAGCCAATTATTACTGCAATCTTGAATAATGCGATCGCTCAAGCCCGAAATTTCAAAGATTCACGTTCAGAATCTTCTGCTATCGGTACTCTAGGACAATTTTACGAACAAACAGAAAGATTACAATTAGCGGAAAAACTGACCAACTCGGCTTTAGCGATCGCACAAGGGATAAATGCTCCCGATCTTAGCTATAAGTGGGAATGGCAGTTAGGTCGTTTATTGGCACAAGAACAGAGAAACCAACAGGCAATTAGTGCCTATACCGAAGCAGTCAATAACCTTCAGCTATTGCGACGGGACTTGGTAGCAAGAAATCTCGATGCTCAGTTTTCTTTTCGCGAACAAGTCGAACCAGTATATCGGCAGTTAGTAGGGTTGTTATTGCAATCTGGAGAAACAGGCGAACCCAGTCAGCAAAATCTGCGCCAAGCAAGAAAGACGATCGAAGCTCTACAGCTAGCTCAACTAGAAAATTTCTTTCGCTCAGCTTGTTTGGATGCCCAACCAGAACAACTAGATCGCATTGTCGAATCGGAGCCGACAACGGCAGTTTTTTATCCGATTATTTTGCCCGAACGGTTTGAAGTTATTGTCAAATTACCAGGACAGTCAAAACTAGAACACTATAAAAGCGATCGCTCGGAGACTGACGTAAAAGCTATTTTAACTCAGTTACAGCAATATCTTAAAGAACCAGATCGCTCCAGCGATGTCAGAAAACTCTCGCAGCAGTTGTATAGTTGGCTAATTCAACCCATAGCTACTAAATTAGAAGCAAGTCAGATAAAAACATTGGTTTTCGTCCTTGATGGCGCACTACGCAATATTCCGATGGGCGTGCTTTATGATTCTGGGCAACAGCAGTATTTGCTCGAAAAATATGCGATCGCTGTTGCTCCTGGATTACAGCTATTAGAACCAAAACCTTTATCTGGTAAAAATTTAAACGCTTTGATTGGTGGCTTGGAAGAGCAAAGGCAGGTAGAAGGAAAAGAATTTTCTCGTCTTAATAATGTGGGGTTAGAATTGAGACAGATACAGTCTCAGGTGAACAAAAGCGAACAACTATTCGATCGCTCCTTTACTACTGACAATTTACGCGATCTCATCGATGCAAAAGACTTTTCAGTAATTCATTTAGCAACTCACGGTCAGTTTAGCTCTCAATTAGAAGAAACCTTTATCTTGACCTGGAATCAACTACTTAAAATTGCCGATCTTGATGATTTGCTGCAACTAAATAATCCCCAGCGTAATAATATTGAATTACTGGTATTAAGTGCCTGTGAAACCGCAGCAGGGGACGAGAGAGCAGCTTTAGGACTAGCAGGTATTGCGGTGCGTGCGGGAGCGAGAAGTACCTTAGCAGCCTTGTGGGCAGTAGATGACCTCTCCACCGCTAGACTAATGGGAGAGTTTTACCGCCAGCTAGCTACAAACCAAATTAGTAAAGCTGAAGCCTTAAGACGCGCTCAATTAGAACTCTGGAAAGAACCAAGTCAAGATTGGCAACGTCCCTATTTTTGGGCTTCTTATGTCCTAGTAGGCAATTGGCTGTAAGATTTACTACCTCACTTTATTTGTATTAGTTTTATTAGTTGTATAGCTTTCCGATTTTTGACAATACTATTGGATAATAGTGCATCAATTTAGTTTTGAAACTGGAGAGAAACAAGAAGCTCAAAAGTAGGTAGAGAAAATGATTTGTTAGCGAATACCGATTAGAAAAAAAATGCAACAGATCGCTTGTAGAGTGGGCAATGCCTACTCTACCCTTAGATTATTTTGATGTCTCGCGAATATTAGTTGATTTGATATAACTTCTTTTGAAGAGACACTCTCCAATGAGCCAGCATTATTAGAAAAAATACTTCAACCATTCCGTTCTAGCCTCATTCCCCGACCGCCTTCTGCGGTTACAAATAAAATCTCGAATAAAAATATATAGATAACCATGAAGGTATCACCTCAATATTTATTCTGTCAGTTTTTACTCTGTACCCTTGGCTCGTTCTCTGCCACAGCTACCTTAGCTCAAGCTCAACAGCTTGATTTGACATGGCGAGGAGACCTCGCCGTCACTCAAGCTCAAATTACTCCTGACAACACCCTTAACACCCAAGTCAACTCAGATGGTAACGTTTCCGAAATTACTGGAGGGCAAACGCGAGGTGAGAATCTGTTTCATAGCTTCCAAGATTTTTCTGTACTTACAGGCAATGAAGCTTTTTTTGATAATGCCAATAATATCTCGAATATCTTCAGTCGAGTTACAGGGGGGAACATCTCTAATATTGATGGTTTGATTCGTGCCAACGGTAGTGCCAGTTTATTTCTAATTAATCCCAATGGAATTATCTTTGGTGAGAATGCACAGTTAAATATTGGAGGTTCGTTTTTGGGCAGTACTGCCAGTAGTATCTTGTTTGAGGAGGGAGAGTTTAGTGCCACAGATTTAGATACTCCTCCTTTATTAACAATTAATGCGCCCATTGGATTAGGTTTGGAGGATAATCCAGGGGAAATAGTCAACCGTTCAACTGGTTTAGAAGTTTCGTCAGTAAATAACCTGAGTTTGGTTGGGGGCAAGATTGAGTTTGAGGGGGGTAACGTTACTGCTTCTGGAGGTAATGTTGAATTAGGTGGTTTATCCACAGCAGGAACAATTGGCATCTCAGAAGATGGTAGTTTGATCTTTCCTGATGATGTAGCTAAAGCAGATCTAACCTTAAGCAATGGTGCTGAAGTCGATGTCATAGGGGCAGGTGGGGGAAATATCACCGTTAACGCTCGTAATCTCAACCTGAGAGCCAGCAGTCTCTTAAGAGCAGGAATCAACCAAAGTTCAACTTCTGATGATGCTCAAGCAGGAAATATTGTGATTAATCTCTCTGAGAATCTAACCCTTGATGAGAGTCGAATTAGAAATCTGGTCAATGAAGGTGGAGTGGGTAATTCAGGTTCTATCAATATTACTACTGGTTCTCTAGAAACAACCAATGGGGGACTCATTGATGCTAGTACATTTGGTCAAGGCAATGCAGGTTTAATTGATCTTTCCGCTAGTGAGACCATATCTATTGATGGAGAAAGTTCAAATGGCTTCAGTAGTCTTGTTAGTAGTCGGGTTGAAGCAGGAGCAGTGGGAAATGCTGGAGGTATAAGCATTAATACTGATAACCTGATTGTCACTGGTGGGGGATACATTGATGCTAGTACATTTGGTCAAGGTGATGCTGGTTTGATTAAGATTACCGCTAACGATCTTACTTTTGAGGGTGAAACATCAGAAGGTTTT
>NZ_LR213773.1:0-28460 GCF_900659865.1 Hyella patelloides LEGE 07179 | reverse complement strand
TTAGTAGTCGGGTTAATCAAGGAGCAGTGGGAAATGCCGAGGGTGTGACGATTGATACTGATAACCTGATTGTCACTGGTGGGGGATACATTGATGCTAGTACATTTGGTCAAGGTGATGCTGGTTTAATCGATATTTCCGCCCAAGATGTTACTTTCAGTGGCAGAAATTCCCATAATTTTCCCAGTAGTGCTTTTTCTCAAGTTAATCCAACTGGAGTGGGAAATGCTGGAGGTGTGAGCATCGCTACTGATAATTTGACTCTAAGCAATGGGGGATTAATTTCCACTAATACTTTAGGTCAAGGGGATTCAGGGGATGTGAGGATTTTTACCAACCAACTAACCATGGAGAATGGAGGCAGAATTGAATCAAGTTTTTTTGATAGCACAAATAGGATAGAGACAGAAGCTGAAGGTACAGGTCAACCAGGAAACATCAACATTGAAGCTAATTCAATTGATTTAAATGAATCCGCAATTAATGCGGAGACTCAATCACAATCATCAAATGGAGTCAGTGGCATTATTAATTTGCAAGTCGCAGAAGAGCTTACTTTGCGAAATAACAGTCTGATATCCGCTCAAGCATTAGGAAATGCTGATGGTGGAAATGTCTCCATCAACAGTGAATTTATTATTGCTTATCCCAGCAATGGTAATGGCAATGGCAATGATATTCTTGCTAGTGCCGAACAAGGCAATGGTGGCAATATTGAAATTTCTACTCAGGGAATTTTTGGACTGGAAGAAAGAAACTCTACGCCAGAGAACCAAACTAATGATATTGATGCTAGTTCTGAATTTGGTTTGTCAGGGACAGTAGAAATCGAAATTTTGGAAGTCGATCCCAGTCAAGATTCGTTAAATATACCAACCGTACCAGTGGAGACTGAGGTTGCTCAAATCTGTGAACCAAATAGCGATGGTAATCAAAGTGAATTTTTAGTTACTGGACGTGGTGGTTTGCCCGATTCTCCTGAAGCTAATCTTAATGGGGATTTTGGTCTAGAAGATTGGCGGGTGGGAGAAGAAGATAGTTTGAATTCTGCTTCTAGCTCTGATGAAAGATTATTAAGAGCCGAGGACGAAAACTCTGAACCGATAGTTGAAGCTGATAGTTGGATAGTTAATGACCAAGGGAATGTTGTACTCGTGGCTAACCATGCTCCTGTTACAAAGAGTGAGTTGGCTCAACAATCATCAAATTGTCAAGCTAAGTGACATCCTCCCATTATGACAAAACAGCGCGACCTATGATGTGTGGGAAACACAGACCTGTTGAGTTAGTTGTTTACTGGGTATAAATCAGGGAAACATCAAGTAAATCTAAGGCTTTTTGTTGCAGTTGAGTGTGTTTTGGTTCATTTGTATGTGGAAAGTTCCGTTTTAAATGATCTCTAAGCTACTTGTCTTTTCATCAAATTAGAAAATATCCCTTCTTGAGCAGCCAATTCATCAAAGCTTCCCTGCTGCACTACTCTGCCTGTTTCTAGTACATAGATGCGATCTGCATTGCGAATTGTACTCAGCCTATGAGCAATTACAACTCTGGTTACTTGCAATTGGTCTAAATTCTCACTGACAATCGCTTGGGTGCGGTTATCTAAAGCACTGGTGGCTTCATCGAATAGTAAGATACGAGGTTTTAAGACCAACGCTTTGGCAATTAGGAGTCGCTGTCGCTGTCCTCCCGAAAGATTACCTCCCCCCTCACTAATGACTGTGTGCATCCCCATGGGCATAGCATTAATATCATGGTCAAAACCAGCCATACGAGATGCTTGCCAAGCCTCATCTAGAGTAATAATGCCTCCCCCCGACAGATTATCGAAAATTGAACCAGACATGATTGCACCATTCTGTAAAACCACGCCTAGCTGTCGGCGTACAGCACTTACATCGAGTCCTGATAAATCTTGCCCGTCATAATAAATACTGCCATCTTCAGGAGTTTCAAATCCTAGTAAGAGGCGAAAAATAGTTGACTTACCACTGCCAGAGCCACCAACCAAGGCAATAAAATCTCCAGGTTCGGCTTTGATACTAACATTCTCTAGGGTTAAAGGAATGTCAGGACTGTAGCGAAAAGATACCCGCTCTAGGCTAATTCTGCCGATCAGTTTGCCTGGATCTGCCTTGCTGAGTTCGACTTCGGGTAGGGTTTGAACAATGGGCTGCGCTCGCTGCCACTGAGGAGTAACCTGCAATATGTCTGTAACTATATTGCTTACTTCTGTTGAGCCACCGATAAAAGTACCAAAAGCACTATTAAAAGCCAAAAAAGTTCCCACAGTTAATCCTGGTTTACCTGTCGTCTCTGCCTGGTTGAGTAAATGGACTGTAAACCAGAAGAGAATACCAGAAGTCAGTATGGGCATTACGGTATTGAATATAGCAACAATATCTTCAATCAGTTGAGTACTGAGTTCGAGTTTAATTTGCTTACTATAATCTTTACTCCAGAAAGCAAAAGCTCTTTCTTCTGCTCCAGCAACCCGTAGCTTGGAGATACCGTTAATTAATTGGACAACTTGCCCAAAAATATTACCTTCGATTTCCAGCAAGGGTCTAACTTTACGTACTAAAATTACCCCAGACAAGACAGTGACAATAATAATAACGATCGCCGTACCAATCGCAATAAATGATAAGGGTACACTATAGAATAAGAGCAGTCCTAGATTGAGTAGAGCAAAAATACTAGTAACTAATTTAATTAAGATGGTACTGCCTAGTTGTCGTCGGATTTGACTGATGGAGTTAGTACGAGATAAAAGATCCCCTGTGGTGTATTTACGGAAAAAAGAGACTGGTAAATTAAGCAGCCGATCCCACATCGCTGATTGAGTCGAGGCATCAGAAGTAGTTTCGATTCTTAACAGAGCAAATCCTTGAGCTAAACGAAATAGGGCGGTGGCAAAAGCAGCGATAACCAATCCCAAGCCAATTTGAACTAAAGAAAAGCGATCGCTGTCGGGAACGGAACTATCAATCATAACCGCCGTAGCTTGAGGGGTGAGCATCCCCAGTAAAGTCACCGCAATACTAGTAAAAATAATAATTAAGATGTCTCTTGCTCTGCCTTTGAGGGCGAACTTAAGAATATCGAAAACAGAAAGAGCTCGATCAGCAAAGGAACGATAAAACATTTGAGCCACTGGCTCGACTTGCTTGGCGCGATCGCCATCAACTAAAATACGAATGCGAGTCTTGGGATCTAAGAGTTCGTAGCTACTAGAATCCTTGGGCAGTAATGCCACTGGTTGTTTGTTGGCTTCTGAATGAATATAGCCGATCAAAGGACCACAATCTTGCTCCCACCAATTATCTCGTAATAAAACTTGTCTGGTTCGCAAGCGAGAAGCTCTAGCAACGGCTTGTAAAGGATCTTCGAGCCTTTTAGTATCTTCTGATTGGGCAGGAGGATTAATTTTCATGCCCAATGCTCTTCCTACTGCCCCCGCAGCTACTAATAAAGGTGTATCTCCTGTAATCAAATTATCTTCTTGAGACACCAAAGGAGATGCTAGCTCCCCTAAAGCTTCTGCTGTAACTTGTTGATTGAGATTATCTAGATTTGCTAGTCTTTGTAACTCTTCATTCTGCTCTTGTTTTTGAATCAGTCGATTACAAAAGAGAAAGTGTCGATGGAATAAAGATATTCCTTCTAGTAAAGCATCTACATCGGACAAGGAACTGGTAATTTCTGTAGTTAATTGAGTATCGCAACTTGCTTCTATCCAAAGATCGTCAGGAATGGGTAAAATTTTAATTTGCTCGGTGATAATTAATTCTTTAATTCCTAGTAACCGCACCAGTCCCTCTCGAACTTTAAGCCAGACAACAGTATCTAGGTTTGGTTGTAGGGTTTGACCTTGATTGAGAGAAAAGTTTTCTTTTCCTGCTGCTTTTACTTGAATATTGGGAACGGTCGAACCAAAAAGGTTGGTATCAAAATGCTTTAACCATCCATCTATTAAAATTGCCAAATTAAAGTCTTGATTGGTCAGCAATTGTCCGAGAGATTCTCGGTCTAACTTTAGCAAAGTCACTTTTCCCATGGGAATTGCCAACATTTGATAGTCAATCAAATTAGGATGGGCAATAGTACCAAAAAGAGCTTCTCCCGCTTCACAATTAAATAGATAACGACGATTTTCTTCTGTCATGCCGTCGCTTACTGTGACAGCAAATAAGGAAACAGAACCAGACTCAATGAGCCAAACTGTCTGGGGATCGTTGAGCAGAATTGGTTGATTGCTGTTAAGATTATGTAGTTTTTCGGGAAATTGTGCTTGATTCTCTAAACTAACCATTATTGAAATACCTAAACCAAATTGATAACCAATACTGTGAGATTGGGAACTGGGAAAAAAATTGATTTATTCCTTATTCCTCATCCTTCATCCCTTATGCCCTAAAGGACTAACTTTATGCGGAGCGGTATCCTTTAGGACGTGTCGCAAAGCGGTATCCGTGATAGACATCCTTCATCCCTTATTTATCCTTCTCCACTCTTGATTAGCTGTGCATATACTCCTTCTTGTTGCCATAGTTCTTCGTGAGTGCCTCTTTGGACTACTTTGCCTCTTTCTAAAACAATAATTTCATCGCAGTCACGGATCGTACTCAGGCGATGGGCAACAATTAGGCAAGTACAACCTCGTCGTCGCAAATTACCATCGATAATTTTTTCGGTTTCTGCATCCAAAGCACTAGTAGCTTCATCCATGATCAGAATCGAAGGATTATTAACTAAAGCACGGGCAATTTCTAATCTTTGTCGTTGACCACCACTTAAATTGCCTCCCCCTTCTTGCAACTGGGCGTTATAAGCTCCTGAGAAAGAGTTAACTACATCTTCAATGGCAGCATCTTGGCAAGCTCGTCTTAAATTTTTATCGGCGATGGTGGCATCCCAGAGAGCCAGGTTATCTCTGACTGTCCCTGTAAACAGAAATATATCTTGTTCTACCATGGCGATTGAGCTAGTTAAGATTTGATGGGGAATTTTTTGTCTGAGTCGATCGTCAAAGCGAATTTCTCCCGACCAAGGCTCGTAGAGTCCCGCTACCAATTTGGCGACAGTAGATTTACCAGAACCACTGCCCCCGACAAAAGCAATTCGCTGTCCTGGCTTGACTGAAAGAGATAAGTTTTCAATTAAGGGAGGATCGAGACGACTATAACCAAAGCTAAGATTATTTAATTCGATATATCCTTTTAAACGAGCTGATGTAGTAGGAATTATCTGGCTATTATCTGCTTGGGGAGTTAAAAAAAGTTTTTCTTTATTATTAGTGGTAGAGTCAGTGGGATTATTGAGAACATCATCCAAACGAATTAGATTACCTTCTAGTTCTTGTAGCGTTCCTGCAAAGTTGACCAAATTGTTGACAGGTTCTTGAAAACTCCTAACTATTGCCTGAAAAGCCACCAGCATCCCAATACTGAGGTGTCCTTCGATGACTCGCCAACCTCCAACAACTAAGAGTAGAGCCGAGGAAAGAGCCGTTAATAATACAGGTAAGCCTGAGAGAAACTGATTAGCTACTCCCAATTCTTGCTGGGAGTTAAGAGCTTTAGCATAGTAACCAGACCATTTAGAGAAAAAGTCTGATTCTACTCCTGATGCCTTGAGGGTTTCTATATATTGCAGTCCCGCAATTGATGCTCCTGCTGCCTTACCATAATCTTGCATGAGTTTTTGGTTGGCATCTACTCGCTGACGATATATCCAACGCAGAGTCAAAATATTAATCGCAGCAAAACTAATAACCATTGTCGTCAGTACTTCATCATACTGAAACATCACGACCGCAAAAAAGACGATCATTGCTGTGTCAATAATGGTGGTTGCTAGTTGTCCAGAAAGAACTTCTGCTACTTGGTTATTTAAACGAGTGCGATCGCTGATTTCCCCTGCAAATCTTTGAGCATAAAATCCAATGGGTAAACGGAGAATATGCCAGAGAAAACCGCCAGACATTGCTACAGAAAGCTTAATTTGCAATCGACGCAGATAGCGTAATTGCAGCAAAGTTAGTGTTCCTTGAAAAATTGCGGTAATTGCCATCGCTAGCAGTAAAGGACGCAACCACTGTATTCTTCCCTGGACTAAAATTTCATCGACAAATATTTGACTAAAGACAGGAATTAATAACTTAACTAGGGTCAGAAAAAATCCTGCTGCCATGCAGTAAGCTAAAGCACCTACTACAGATTGTAATCGCGATCGCAAAGAAACGATAACATTCGGCTTTTTACCACCTTTACTAAACTCAGTCCCTGGTTGCATGACCAGAACTACCCCAGTGTATCCTTCATCAAACTCTGACCAGGATACGCTTCTAGGACCACTGGCAGGATCGTTAAGATAAACTCGTTGTTCGCTAAATCCTTCTACTACCAAAAAATGATTAAACTGCCAAAACACAATGTAGGGTGGGGCTAGCTCTTGCAGTTTTTCTAAGCCTTTTTTCAAACCTTTGGCTTCTAGTCCATATCTTCTCCCTGCTTTAAGAACATTAGAGGCTTTACTACCATCGCGGGAAACTCCACATTCTTGTCGTAGTTCTGGCAACGGTACAATACGACCATAATAACCAAGGATGATTCCTAAAGCTGCTGCACCACATTCCACTGCCTCCATTTGTAAAACTGTGGGTGTTTTGACTCGCTGGCTGGGTTTGGGCCGCAATTTTTGGAGATACTGCCAAAGATCGAGGAGTTTTGGTGGGGAAATACTAGTAGATACCACTGATAGACCTCAAAATTGGAAAGACAAAAGAAATAGGTGCTCTTTCTTCTATTTTGACTCTGGCAGAGGTGGTTGTTCCCGAAGACATTTTCAGTTGTGGCCCTGAAGAAGAAGACCACTCATAACCACTAAAAGTCTCAGGATCTGATGTTAATTTAGCTGATATTTGGATTACTACTGGTTCGGTTTCCGAGACTAAACCTGCGATTATTTGAGGATTACCCACGACATTGGCAGCAGCTTCGGTAGTAATGGGGAATGAAGAAACTTTAGTGACAGTCCCGATAATGCCACCAAACCTTTCCCGTTTAATGGTTTGAGGTGTGATTTGCACTTCCATGCCAGGCTGAACTTTTTTACCATCTTTTACGGGAAAATAAGTCACCCCTACCAGTTTGCCCTCTTGGTTATCAGTGTCTACACTAGCTAGGCGAGTTCCCGCTTCCACCACTTGTCCCTGATTGACAGTGAGTTCGAGAATTTTGCCTGAATGTTGGCTGACAATCTGACTTTCACTTTTGATTTGTTGCTGGATTGTAGCAATTTCTCGATCGACCTCTTGAATTTCTTTGGTGCGAGTGGTGGAATTTTCCCAGTCTTGTTGAGCTAAATTAGCTTTTTTACTGTCTAATTCTTGAATTTGAGCCTGGACATTTTTTACCTCATTCAGATTGGAAAGATATTGCTGAAGGGCTTCGGCTTCCTTAACATCGAGATCTTTTAATTGAGCTTCTACTTCATCAATGCTACTGATGTTATCGGAGTATTGTTGTCTAGCTTCGAGTAAATTATCTTCAGAGATTGCACCCCTATCAAATAGCATTTGCCGAGTTTCAAATCGTTGTTTGTAAGTAGACCTTAAACCTTCTAAGGTTGCCTGACGCTGCTGCAAGTTTTGGCGTTGACGTTGAATTGCTGATACTCCCTTATCTTTGAGGGTAGGAGTCAAATCTACTAAAATTTGGAGTCTTTGCTCTAATGTTTGGCGTTGTTCTACAATCGACTGTAAATCTTGCTTTTTCCGTTTATTTTGGACTGCATCCGCCTCGGATTTTTGCTGTTCTAGTTGAGCTAATTTAGCCAAGGCTAATTCTAATTCTTCCTGGCGATCGCTATTATCGAATGTAGCTATGACATCTCCTTTTTCCACTAGATCGCCATTTTTAACTTTTAAATCTATTAACTGTCCCGAACTTTTAGTCTGTATAGGAACTACAGTACTAGGATAAACTAGCACCCCTGCTCCTTCAACCGTAACGGGAATACGTCCAAAAATACTCCAAGTTAAAGCTGACACCCCTAAGACACCTAATGTAGCCAGAGGAATCCAGCTTTTAGGATTGACCACCTGCATTAATTGATCTAAACGTTCGGGAGAAGATAAACGCTCTAAGGATGCTTGCCGAAACAGTTTATTTTCTTTCTTAGAAGAAGAACTATTTTTTTGCTTAGATGTTTTCGACGTTGCTGATGCAGTCGCTTCACTATTTTCTTCAGCTTCCTCATTCAATTTAGGCAAGAAAATCCCCGTAAATAATCCTGGACTAAGTTGAAAGTGTCTTTTGCCAGCCGAACGAATCGAATCTGCGATCGCTTCGATGGCAGTACTTTTGAGTAAATAACCCCGCGCTCCAGCTTTTAAGGCTCTTTTGATATCCTTTTTGCTGTCCGAAGAACTCAAAACTAGAATTTTGCAATCAGGAAATCTTTTAACTATAATCTCTATAGTTTCAAACCCATCCATCACAGGTATTTCTACATCTAGTAAGATGATATCTGGCTGCAAAGATTCAATGAGGTTGATTGCCACAGCACCATTGGTAGCTATCCCCACTACTTCTAACCCTTCTTCTGGCTCAAGTAACATTTGTAGACGTTGACAAACAGAGTTTTGATCGTCAACAATCAAAACCTGAATGTTCGGCAAATTTATCTTAGGATTAGAATCATATAAGATATTAGAATCTTGTATAGTTTTGTGATTCTGTGGAGTAAGTTCAATATAATTATTATTTGCTTCAATCTGGTTATTATTCACTTTAAAATTCAACCTAATTTTACTTAGCTATCAGTTTGTTAGTTTATTAATGAGAAATAAAACAGTAATCAATAGACCTCTCCAGAAATTAAATTTTAATCACGATTTTCCAAAGAGTTCAGATTAATTATCGTAAATGTCTTATGTTTGTATGAATAATTGAAAGACATTTATTACTTATAGATTGTGAATCACATCCAATAAGCTGACTTAGATTACCAACTTGCAATAACTATATAAAGTCAAATAGATCTAAACCATGAAAAAAATTGGCTGATTAATGCAGTTTTTTCACTTGTATTCTTGAAAAGATGTTTAAAAGATATTTAAGAAATTCAGTTTTCTAGAGAAAAACCCCCTAAGTCTCTTAACTTCAGGGAGTTTAGGGAGTAAGAAATAGTGGTAACTTAGGTTAACTCTTTCAACTAATACTAATTGGTCTTACAATCAGCGATCGCGTTGTCTAAATCATTTAAACTAGGATAATAGCAACTTGAAATACTAAATAAATCATACTAACAAAAAATGTTAGCATGACTTATTTAATATCATTAATTACCAGTCAATTTGAAATCCACCCAATATACTATTGACACCAAATCCACCTCCACCAGCTACAGATTCTAGTGCTTCTTCAGATAATTCTTCAGAAGTTTCTGGCTTTTTAGGAATTACAAGATAAGTGGTATTTGAAGTTTCTTCTAGCACTTGAAATTCATGACCTTCAGGAGCTTTTTTACCAATCTCTTGTTCGTAAACAGCTTTAGGGTTGTTCATTAATTCTTGTTTAAAGGCTTCATCTTTCCAAGCTTTAGTAATTAGATTTGCTTCAAATTCTTTACGAGTTTGATTATCAGACATTTGTTTATTTCCTTATTTGAAAAACTACAGTGAAGATTGAATAAATATTTGCAAAGTATGTTTGATATCAAATTTTTAAGTTGCAAATCAAATTTGTCAATCTATTATTCAACCTTCATTTATAAGTATAGGAAAACTTTGGTGTACCTACAATGCATTATTTGTAGATTAAAATCAACTTATTTTAGCTCTGGCTATTGTTTTTTTTATGATAAAAAAACAGACATAATAATATTATTATGTCTGTTTTAAATTTTTAAGATAATGTAGAACAATATAACTAATTACCAACCAATACTAATTCCACCCAAAGGAGTAGTGAAACCAATTCCTCCTCCTCCTGCTACAGATTCTAGAGCTTCTTCAGATAATTCTTGAGAAGCATCTGGTTTTTTAGGTATTACAAGATAAGTAGTATCAGAAGTTTCCTCTAACACTTTGATTTCGATATTATCAGGAGCTTTGCGACCTAGTTCTTCCTCATAAATAGCTATAGGATCATTCATTAACTGTTGTTTAAAAGCCTCATTTTGCCAAGCTTTAGTAATTAGATTAGCTTCAAATTCTTTACGAGTTTGATTCTCAGACATTTGTTTATTTCCTTATTTGAAAAACTACAGTGAAGATTGAATAAATATCTACAAATTAATTTATAGATTAGATTTTTTAAGCTATCAATCAAATCGATATAATCTACTACTCAACCTTATGTAACTAATATAATCAAATTACTATGCTTATACAATGCATTATTTTAGGGTAGCAATTACATATTTTTAGTTATGATAATTTGCTTTTTAGGAATGACAAAATAGACATAATATTGTTGGAACTATGTCTATTTTAATGACCCTACGATCTTGATAACTACAAGCTGTAAATTTAACTTAATTTAAGAATAATAACCAATGCCCTGTCCCATTTCATGAAAACTAAGAGACTTGAAAAATCCAAACAATGGTCGCTCGCAATCTGTATCATTAATGCCTAAATACTGCCAACTATCTAATTTAGAGCCAGCTTGTAAATGCTTTTGAAAATCATCAGTCAAGCCTCGCTTCTCTAGGTTTTTAATTTCTCGGTCAAAATTAGATTTAGCAAAATCCCAAAAGTCTGTTTTAAAGCGAGAGCCTTCTGCATAATGCCAGCTTATAAATAAAGATGTTTCCCACACTTTTTCGTATAAAAAATCATTTATTGCCTTGATAGTAAGCTCATCAAATTTCTCTCTTTTATTTTTTGCTGCATATAAACCCTTAAGAACAAAATCAGAAGCTAAGACCATTTCTAATAAGACAAGTGCCAAAGATGTTGCTTCTAAAGGTTCGATAAATGAGGCAGCATTTCCCACTTTAAATAGAGAACCATCAAAAAAAGTTTTGCAAGTGAAATTTGGAAAATTTAAACGTTTGGCATTACCAGAGGTTTCGACCTTCTCATCTTGGAGAAATTTATTTAAATCGGTCTCTATTTCAGCTATAGAGTTGACTGAACTATTGTAAATGTATCCATAAGATGTGTGAGTAGTTAACGGGATTACAAAAATCCAACCATGAGGTCTGGCAATACTTCTAGTTGCTGATAAAGAAATAACTGCTGGCCCTCTGCGAACTAAGGCTGCGTTAGTAGGAATTAATGGAATATTTTCGTAATCGTTACTTTCAAATGATTTTGGAAACCCTCTAGCATCAAAGGCAAAATCCACTGCTAGCTGACTATTGTCTTCAAATTTGAGTTCGATTTCAACCCCATCGCTTTCTATAGAACTGATTTTTTTATCCAAATAAGTCGCTGATATATGTTCTTGCAATAATTTAACCACTTCAATAGCTGAAATATGATACGCATGTTCGACATTCTGAGGATAAAAATTATGCATAAACTGCTGATGCTTTACTCCCCAATTTTCAAATTGAATACCAAACTTGCGTGTAACCTTACATCTTTCTTGTAAAGCAGCAAAGCTTAACCCAGTAATTTTATGTATCCATTCTCTAAACAAGGGAAAACTGCCTTCTCCTACTCCAATACTAGGAATAGTAGATGAATATATATGGTAAAGTTCAAACTCTGGAAAATATTTGGAGATGTGAGCTGCTATCATACAGCCTGCTGTACCTCCACCGATGACTGCTATTTTCATACTTTTTTCCTTTGATTGCGATATTATTAGTATTAGTTAGTCTGCGATCGCATATTATTTATCTGGTAATTAGATGAACTTCAAATTCTCTGCAATTCTGAATATTGATTTATTCTTCGATTTCTTTGTTTTCAATAACTACAGTAATAATTGTATACAGGAAGCATAAGATATACCAATTCAATTACTTATGACTATAAAAAATTAAGTGACCATAATAAATATATTCTGTTCTTCCTTACAAATTTTCTCTATATATTTGCCAATAAATTTGATTTGCTTACTGTCTCGATCAAGTTTAGTTTCACCGAATAAATATTATTCAAATAAGAAAATGTTGGAGAATGACTGTAGATTATTATTGTGTAATAAACGATATCCACAACCAGCCAGACCTGTAAATAATCCAGGCATAAAGCAAGTCAAATTCTCAGGTTTACTCTGTTGTTTGGTTTGTTTTAAAGGGTTCGCTGTAGCTATCGCTAGTTTAAATTGGTTATCTTCTTGATTTTGCCACTCTTTAAATCGCGGATTGTCGGTTACAAGTCCCAGTCTCTCGATCGCTTTTTGAATACCTACTGTTCCATAAGCAAATGCAGACATCGGTTTTTTGTATCTAGCTGATATATCTTCCCACTCTTGTATATTTGCTGCATATCTTTGCAGAAGAATCTCACCGCACATAGTTGCTTTGTCTAAAACTACTTCCTTTTGAGTCGAGCGAAAAACCTCAAGTAAAGCCAAACAAGCTCCAGCAACACCTGTAAACACATCTAGATTTTGCTCTGTCCTTAAACTTGCTTCGTCAATTTCCATTACAGCATCAACTGCTTGTTCTTGTAGCTCCAAGTCATCTAACAGGCTGCTAATTAAACTAAATGCGTAGGGAATGCCACTGTAACCAAGGGCAATTCCATGACCCATTTCGCCCAATGCTTCCTGTCTAGTTGTCTGTTCGCGGAACTGTTGACGTACTGTTTGAAGAATTTTATAGCAAGTATCGCGATATTCGGTTTCTCCAGTTACCTTGTATAGTGCAGCAAAAAATATCGCAATACCTGTCAGCCCATCATAGGTATGTAAGGAAAGTAACCTCACTTTGTAAATCTGTAACTCTTGTATATACTGCGGAGCAATCCAAGTTATACTTCCGTCCACTCCTTGGATACTATGTTGCATAATTTGACTAGCGATCTGACGTGCTTGCTGTATAGCATCGCCTTCAGATAAAGATGGGGTAAACTCACTATCTGTATAAGGTCTTAGCAAAATATCACCATTCTGATGACCTGTCAGCAAACGAGCAAACAAAGACTGTTTGATGATTGTAATCTGTCTAGATAAGTCATCTTCGTTAGCCTCTCTAATTAATTCCAGCATACGTAAGTAACTTGGTGCTTGGAAATAATCTGGGACAATTTCTTGACCCTCGAATTGTAAAGCCGTATTGTCTACATTAGCTGTAAAGTAGGGAATGTCTAACTCTTGCATCGATTTGCGTTCCGCCTGAAGAATTGCGTTAGCTGGAGATTTATCGTTCATAAATAAATGTCCCCGCGCTAGTTGCTCTAAGACAATGCTGTATGCTACTCCTTCTCCCATAAACCTTGGTTGATGCATATATCTATGAGTAAGTCCATACACCATGGTATTACGGAAAACAAATCGGACTTCTTGATTCTTCAATACGGACAGAGTACTATTACCCTTCAGTAATTCATCGCGGTGAATTAATATCAACTGATAAATCTCATTAAAGCCATCAAGAATCGACTGAGTATATGCTTCATACCCGACTGGAGTACCATCACAACGAGGAACATTCGGAAACACAGGCAAAATCTGGTGTGATTCTTGCTTTAACTGCATGGTGTCTGTATTAATATTGTTCCATTGAGGTTTCTCATAGGTAAGTTTCTGCTCCGTAAAACTTCCTAAACCGCTCATATCATAGAGATTAGAATTATTTTTACCAGCCACCAAATCGGGTAACAAATGCGATCGCACTACAGAATGAGATAATAACTCCATAGCAGCTAAGTTAGCTGTTTTATGCTGCTGCTCGGTAAGCTGTAAATTAGGACGATGCTGTAGCAAAGTTTCGCAATCTATAATTACGGGATCTGTACCATGAGCAATAATATTTTCATAATGCAGATCCGTTGCTTCTAGGATGTAGCCAAGACCCAGAAGTATACCTATGCGGTAATAAAATGCTTTTAGATCGGCATGATTATGACATTCAACTGATTCGATAAACTCTACCCATCCGTAGGAATTTTTGTCTAGTACCTTCATGACTTTCATTTTATGAGAAAGTTCTTCTTGATGATTAAGCCAGTCAAGTACTTGACTCAAGCCAGCTTCCATTCCTAAATTTCTTGGTTTATATACCAGTTTTATGCCATTTTCAAAAGACAAGCCAATTACACTTCGTCCGCCACAATGACGATCGGACAAAGATAAGAAAATTTTATTGACCGTCCCCAAGGCATTGCCATCATTAAAAGTAGTTTCTAACTCTTTCCAATCAGTATTCAATCTTGCCAGAAATTCACTAATAGTCTCGTACCAGAGATTAGTTAACGTGCCTAAAATTCTTCCCACCATTGCATATTCTGCAAAAAAATCTTGGTAGCGTTGACTCCAAAAATCTTTAATAAACTGCTGGTAGATTTTATGGTAAATATTTTCTAGTTGACAACTATAATTACCGACTAATGGCGAATTATGGGTTTTAAATACTTGAAATTCTAAATATAAAGTATTCGCAGTATAATCTGATAGTAATTGTAGTAGTTTCCGCTGAATCTGTCGGTGACACTCTTGGGTCAGTCTATTTTCACCCAAACAACCTGTAATACGTTTTTGGCAATCTTTAACAAATGGTAATAAAAGCTCTTCAAACGGAATGGGATTGTCTTTTTCTAGACATCCAGCAACAGTTTTTGTTTCAGTCAAATCATTTAACACTCTAGATAATGTATTAGCCCAAGCTGGCAAGGAAGTAGTTTTCGACCAAGCAACTGGACTCAGCATAAAATCGGTATCGGATGAAGATAGATCGGCTATTTCCATAAATTGAGATAGTCGATCTGGTTCATCATCAGAAGAAAGAACCTTTGTCCACATATCTAAATATTTATCTACTGAATTTTTATCTTCGAGTTGCATCCATTGAGATTTACGATCTAACTTTTCAAATAACATTACTGACTTGGCAACAATATGACGAATCAATTCAGTTTGTTCGATATCTATACCATTTATATTCATTGTTGAAATAACTTGTTGATTTGAATTTAAAATTTACGTATATTAGGATTTTCAGTAATAAGTAGCCAATAGCTATTGACTACTTCTCAACAAGCAATTAATTTTTACCAATCTGAAATTTCGCTAGCTACATTACCAGTTACAAGTCCACCTAAAGCTAAAAGCGCTGCTCCAGTGAATCCACCAGCAACAGTTTCAAGCTCTTCATCTGAAACCTCACTTGAATTATCGGAAAGTGCTGGAGGCACAGTCAAGATTAGGTGATCTGGCGATTCTTCCATAACTTTAATTGTTAAACCTTCAGCTATGGTAACGCCCAAAGCTGCTTCAATAGTACTTTTAGGATTTTCGAGTAACTGTTGACGAAATTCGGGATCTTTAAGTGATTTAATCCGAATTTCTTTCTCTAAGCTTTGACGTGACTGATCGTTATTCATAGTTTTCTCCTAGATTTTATATGTTGATTTTTGTGGTTTTAGCTTACTAATGCTTAAAGCATATTTGGCAAGCATGTAGTAAGTGAGAAAAAGCCAGATGCAAAAGCTTTAACAGTCGTTTTGACATCACTACCTCCAGCGATCGCTTGCAGCTCCGCCTCTGATAGTTCGTTGACTTTTGTAGGCATTGCAGGAATTACTAAATAAATGCTGCCTGGTTCTTCTTCACAAATACTAATTTTGGTATTTTCAGGCAGTAATGATTTAGACGTTTCTTCAATAACTTCTTTGGGATTATCTAAAAGACGTTGACGAAAATTTGGATCTTTTAAAGCTCTAATACGAACCTCTTGTTCAAATTCTAGTCGCGTTTGATTTTGAGTCATTTCAGGTTTCTCATGTCTTGAATTTGTACTGTAATTAGTCTATGAGTTAAAAAATTAAAAAACTATTCATAATATTAAGGTAAAACTAAATAATTTTAGCTAAAAGACAATACCAAGATAATTAATTAATTAATTATCAAAATCTAAGCTATTTAGAGATTTTTAACGATAAAAATTATTGGTTTTTGCTCAAAAAAATTCATTGTAATTTACTGAAATTTTTCATATTCTAAAATTAAATACAAATTGTAATAAGATAAGAGTGCAAACGTGAATAAACAAAGTAAATTTATCAGAAATTTTCTGAGTAATTACTCAAAGATCGAGATTTTCAAGGGCGATTTTTGAGCGAAACAAAAGCAATATTGATTGAGATGGGGATTCATCTTCCTGGTTCAGTTCAAGTTGAGGTTCATGAAGATACGGCACGATTCAAAAATTTGGTGATTCCTGAAAGCTTACCAGGGTCAGATGAATCAACTGTTTCTAGTTCACTATATAGAACCATAATTAATAAGGCTTGTGAAGATCGAGGCTTCAAAACCCAGTTAAGTACCCGTGCAAAATAGATTACGAGCGTAGAGATAGGCAATCCGCAAGAGGCAAGAGGCAAGAGAGAACAGGCAAGAGTCAATTATGAGTGTGTAAATAATTATGCCCAAATACTTAATGCAAAATTATAAAAATGCGATCGCTTTATTTGAGAAAGAATGCCCTACTGAATATATTTAATAACTAAAAAAATTTAATCTTTAGCTCAAAAAAAGCATTGCTATCATTTTTTTAATTATTTACGATTAAATTATTGCCAGTTGAGCAGATTTTAAAGAAAAATCTTGGTTAATTTTTTCTCGATCGTATCTAATGAATTTATTCATTCTTTTGTTAGATAGAGATGAAAAGTAAAGAGTTTTTTCAATTCTTTGATTCAACATTTTCATGATAAATAAACAATTACATCTGTTCATCTAGTAGCTATCAATAAGGAGCAACCAATGTCTAATAACTATCAAAATATCATCGAATACCTTTGGGAAAATCCCACAAGCCGAGAAGATTTTATGACTGAACCCAAGTCATACTTAGAAAAACAAGGACTCGAAATTCCCGAAAATGTTCTAGTATCTGCCTATGCAGATACTTCCAGTCAATACTACTTAGTTTTGCCTCCTGATGGTACTGAAATTCCTGAAAATGACAACCCAGAAACTAAAATAATCGGGCGAGCTTTACAAGATTCGGTATACAAAGCTCGACTATTGGAAAATCCCCAAGCTGCTGCCGAGGAGATAGGTATCGAGCTTCTAGATTCGATGACCATCATTGTCTTGCAAGACTCCGAAGACCAGATGCACTTTGTGATACCAGTCAATCCCTCTGATAGCGAACTTAGCGAAGCTGACTTAGAAACTATAGCTGGTGGTGCTTCCAGTTATCCTGGATTATATGGGAATTCGTTCGGAGGTACGGACTTCGGAGGTTTTGGCTGTGGCTGTCGACCGATACCAATAGGTCTTTAATCTGACTTGAGCTAATCGTCTTGCATATACTATTACGCTGCATATTAGAAGATTAGTTAATCAATAAAGACCACGCTTATTTAGTTTAAGTTAGCAAATCAATCTAAATAAGATAATTACATCTGTTCATCTAGTAGCTATTAATCAAAAGAAATAAATGTCTAATAACTATCAAAATATCATTCAAAACCTTTGGGAAAATCCGACAAGTCGAGAGAATTTTATGACTGAACCCAAGTCATACCTAGAAAAACAAGGACTAGAAATCCCCGAAAATGTTCAAGTACTCGCTCATGCAGGTACTTTCAGTGAACTCTACTTAGTTTTGCCACCTGACGGTACCGAAATCCCTGAAAGCGACAACCCAGAAACTAAAATGATCGGACGAGCTTTACAAGATTCAGCATACAAAGCCTTGCTCTTGGAAAATCCCCAAGCTGCTGCGGAAGAGATAGGTGTCGAGCTTCCAGATTCTATGACCATTATTGTCTTGCAAGACTCAGAAGACGAGATGCACTTTGTTATTCCAGCCAATCCCTCTGATGACGAACTTAGTGAGGCTGACTTAGAAACTGTAGCTGGTGGGAAGCGATTAGGTGATTTTCCTCTTTCAAAAGAAACTCAGGAATACTTCGGGAGACATCCTTTTATGATGATTCTTTAATCTGACTTGAGCTAGTCTTCTTATATATACTATTACGCTGCATATTAGAAGACTAGTTAATAAATAAAGACCATGCTTATTTAGTTTGATTTGCCAGACCAAACTAAATAAGATAATTTTTACTACACCAAAGATAAGTATGATTAACAATAGTTGGAATTTTGAGCCACAGCAAACTCAAACAAAAGTTCAAGAAAAAATAGAAAAAAAAAGTTCTATTATACGTCCGCGTTTGACTTGTAAAGTAAATGTTAATCAGAATAATATTGTACTTTATCAAAATGGTCGTAGTTTTATTTACCAGGCTAGTAATCAATTGAGTAAAAGTTTACAGCGTTTTTTTTTCTTAATGGATGGTACGAGAACTGTTAAAGAATTACAGCAAATTTTTTGGATTAAAAATCCTCAAGTTGTCGAAAAAATTATCTCTGACTTAGAAGAGCAAGAATTAATCGATGATGCTACTCAGTTAGAGGTTAGTTCGGGTAGTGATATTCTAAAAGAATTAGAGTACTTGACTCAAGATTTATTGATTAATAGTGTTGATAACAATCTTTTTGAGCAGTCTATAACTTCAACAGAATCCAACCTACCAGTTAATGTTCTCTATGGTTTTGCACTGGAACAATATCAAGTTGTTGCACGGAAATCTGCTTTTTATTCTCCTGCCCTTGATTATTCTTGTACTGACCAAACTCGAAAATTAATTGACCGAGTGTACTGTCAAGAAACGACACGGGAAAAACTTTTATCAGAAGCATTAAATACGATTGGTATTAGCGTCAGGGAACTAACAGACACAATTCCCTTATCAGAGACAGTCGCAATGTGTCAGGCTCTGGCATATTGGGCAAATTCCGAGCCACTTTTTTTCTTCTACGCTATCGGAATTATCAAACAAAAGGCGACTCAGAATTGGCAAGCTTACCTTGAAGCCTGCGAACGAACTAAAGTAGAAACTCAATTTCTTACTTCTATTAGAAAATTGACATATCTCAATCGAGAAAATCAACATCAGAGCTTAACACATTACCTGTTTCAAGAAGTTCCTCATTTGGAGGAGAAAACTAAACAGCGATTTAGAGGGCAAATTTATCTATTTGTGGAGATGTATCACCATTTCCATAGTGCAATCTGGAACTACTATTCCTCTACTAGTGATTTGTTGCGACCAGTTTCTTTAATCTAATCAATTTCTAATCAATAAGTTAACTTCAAAGAGAATTTATGCTACCAACTAAAGATTACAAACAACCTTTATTTAAAGAGCAAGTCTTTTTCCAATTTAAAGAAACTAGCGTTGAAATTACTTATGGAACTCAAGAATGTTCGCTTTCATTTGAACCAGAAAACCAACCGCAAACAATTCAACTATTAAAATTGTTACAAACTGGCAATGTATCATTGCAACAATTAGGTCAAGCGTGTCCCGAAATTGAGGAACAGATACCCGAATTACTTATAGAGTTCGAGCGTTTGGGAATGATCCAAGAAACTCAAGATCAAATTCTAACTCAGCCGATGACTGGACTACAGTTCTATCGAGAGTTACGTCGTTTTTTACAGCATTGGCAAAACCATATTGTTCATCCTCTCGCTTTTAAGAAGATGACTGAAGGAACGATTACTAGAGAGCAGTTAGTTGGCTATGCTCTAGAATCCTATCACGTTACTCATCTGTGTCCTCGTCTGTTGGCTGCTTCCTTAACCAAGCAGGAAACACCTCATACTTATCAACTCCTGCAAGAATTTTTCGTTTCTGAACTGCATCACGATCGCTTGATCGAAAGTTCTTTAGCCAGCGTGGGGATTGAAGAATCACAACTAGAACAGATGCAGCCTTTACCGATGACTTTTGCCATTTGTTCTGCTTTGGCTGTTTTTGCTCAACAGCATCCTTTAAGCTTTAAAGTAGCACTCTGGTTATTCGAGCAAGACGATCCTAAATTTTTGGAGTTGTTTAAACAGTGTTGTCAGGATCTGGATTTGCCCAGGGAGTTTTATCAACCAATTTTGTTGCACGCTAATATTAATGATGAAGGAGAACACGAGCAGATAACCAAGAATTTGCTGGCAGAAGTAGCTTATATTTCTGCTGAAGAACAGTTGCGGGTGAAGAAAAATATAGCGATTCTTCAAGAGTCAATTATGCTTCGAGATCGCCAGATTATTGATTATTATGGCAATCCTCATAATATTATTCCTCGTTGTTTCAGTTGAAAATCAGTAGGTTGGTTTTCTAAAATGTAGTTGCTTATACAAGCAAAACTAAAACCAAATTTTTGATTTTGAAATTTTTGATTTTGATAGGTTTTTTGAGTAGGGCTATTATTAGCGACTACTTCTTGCTCGTTGTCTTGATTTCTTGATTGAAAATCAATCTGATAGTCTTGACAAGCAGTAACATTTAGAGCAGTCACCGTAAAACCGAGTAATAAAGAACTTTTCTGGATAAAATTCAATTTTAAGCATTTTTCTTCCCGATCGTTTCTTGCAACAGAACCAAAAGGATGTTTTAGCCCAAAAGAAATTTGTTTTTGTACTTCATATAAGTTTGTTGTTCGAGTTAAACTTTTCAGGCGTTATAGAAACTGTATGAATGACATTAGGCAAAACAAGTAATGCAATCTCCTGATTACTAACGACCAACGACTAATGATTAACGATAGTCAACCGTGGGTCAATTAATTGGAATGACTATAGTTCAAAGCTTCAATTTTAAACTTGAACAGATTTTGCTGGATAAAAAGCGATCGCCCAGCTTGATTTTTATGTAAGATCAACCTACCTTTAACCTTTCCAGCATCCAATCAAATCTAGTTGCTGCTAAGGACATTTGTTCGAGAGTCTTGGCATCTATTTCATCTTCATAATGCATTTGGTCATTGAGAGGCTGACCTTGGACATAAGTGCGTCTACCAACGCTAAGTCTACTAATGATTCCCTGTAATTTATCAGCTAGTAAAGTGGAGATCGCCTGATAAAAGCGAGCAGCAAAACCTACATCTTGCTGTAGTTTAGTAACTAGTATGGGTCGAGCTAGAGAAAGTACCAAAGAATCTGCCACCGCAGTTACCGTGGCGTAGGGCGAACGACCATCAATAAAAGAAGTTTCGCCCATAATTTCCCCTTTATGCAAGTTGATAATTTCCTTTCCTGAAGATTCTCTTCCTTCCAAAGTGGCAAATATATTAGTTAAAGGATTGCTTTCATTGTTTTCCAGAGAGACTTTCATTTGCCCATCCAGCAGAAAGTATAGAGCATCAACAGGCCCTCCCTGACGAATTAAAGTAGTTTGGGCAGGAATTTTCTCAATAGTCCCATTAGCTATCGCCCAATCGAGATCGCTATCGTGTAATTGCCCAAAAATATACAGTACATCTCTAACAGGCTGAGACTTAGCAAAGTTTTTACGACCAAGGCGATAGAGTAAATTTTGTAATCTATTTAAATATAAAATTGCGATCGCTCGGTAAAAACGGGCAGCAAATCCTTTCTCTTGATATAACTTATTTTTTAGCTCTTCCAAAGGAAGAGACAGAACCAAACCTTTTCTTAAGGCAGTAATGGTAATAGCCCTAGAATTAAAACCAGTAAAAGTATTTTCGCCTACTATTTCGCCACGAGATAAGCGCATAATTTCGATCTCAGGAATATTTGTGCCTTCTAAAGTGGCAAAGGCTTGTGTCAGAGGATTACTACGCTTTTGCAAGAGAGTAGCGATTACAGTTCCTTCCAAAATCAGATAGAGATTATTGAAAGTATTTCCATCCCGCATCAGTACAGTGTTTGGGTAAATTTTTTGTTTTGTAGCTGTAGCGATTATCCAATCTATATCACTATTATTTAATTCTTGTAGAATAACTTCTGTCATTGTTTTGTACCAATTGATTAGGGACTTGTTTTGTAATTTCTGGACAATGTTTGGAGTCGCACAACAGCTTGCTCAGAAGCTAATTCTTCTAGGGTTAAATAGGTCAAAGCAATTAACACTTCTGGTTGCTCAAAACTGGAACTGAGTTTTAACTCCTCTGCATACTTGCGATCGAATTCCTCTAAATTTTTGGCAGCAGCTACAACCAGGGCTTGTAAAATTTTCAAAGCTGAATTTGATAGAGGTGGCTGACCTCGGTAGTTTTGTAATCTGCCATCTTTTCGATAATCAGGAAATGATTCTAAGCCCATAAAGCGTAAAAACCAGTCAGCGCGATACTGTCCAATCGCAGCAACAATACCCCGATAATCGGCAATTAGTTCGTCAAGCAGATTATTCTGCATGGAGTTAAACAGACGACGAGTAAAATAATGAGTGCATTCGTGTTCGAGACGAATTGCCAGGGATAACTTACGCCACTCTGATTCTGTTAATCCCAGATTCTCAGGAGCAACATTACTATAAAATCCGTCGCTGAGAATGATAAAACGGTCTTGATAGAGATTTTTTGGGGGAATTAATCCGACCGACTCCTGTTTCTTGGCAGTTTCCTCAGAATTGTTCTGATTTTCTTCTGACCATCCTTTCCTCCCCTCGCGATATTTGCGAATTCTGTCCCAATTGTTGTAACCAGCCACCATACAAGCTCCCATAGAAGGGGAAATAGGCTTGGGTTCATTGCGCTTGGTTAAAGCTTGTACTAAAGTTACAAAATCTTCTCGGTTATCAGGAAGTATTACGGGAATTGCTCCAGCTAAACTAGGATAAATTTTTAAACCAAGCTTCTCTGGTTGTTTAAGCCTAAGCCCTATAGCTTCAGGTATGGTATGAGGTTCAACTCCTCTGAGAGTAACAGAGCGATAGGCATCTGTCTGGCTGATACCTTCTGCAATAGGGAAATGTAACTGAACTAAAGCATTTTTGAGAGCTTTAAAAACACCTATTTCTGTAGCAAGATGAAGATACTCTGACCAAACAGCTACATGGGGTTCGGGTTCGAGGGGAAATCGTGTTTGCGATCGCCAATTACTATGGTCAAAGACATTTTGATTATAAACTGATAGCTCTTTTATTTCCGTATCTGTAGCACCATAACTTTTCAGAACACTCGATTGAAATTCTTGCAGTTTTGACACCATCCTAGCCTCCTACTGCTAACATCTGTTTTTCTTGGACTATTTGTGCCGTGATATTGGCTACCGTCAAACTGAGAGGATGGTGGGGATAGTGCAAACAGAAAATATCTCTACTACCAAGCTGCACAATCTCTTCTGAGAGAGGAATAATGCCCACCACTGGAGATTTATAAGTTGTTTCCATATTTTGTTGTAGAATATCAAAATCAGAATGAGGTAAGGCTTTATTCACTACCAACATGATATTAGACATCTCTAACTTGCGAGCAACTTCTAAAGTTACAGCAGTTCCTTGATAATCTTGTCGATCTGGTCGTAAAATAACCACCAGGCGATCGGAAATAGCGATCGATAGTAAGGTTTCTTCGTTGAGACCAGGATGAGTATCAATTAGCAAATAATCCAAATCTAAGCCTTGAATCAGTTCATTTAAGCCATCATTGAGGCGAGCCACGTCATATCCTTCCCGCAAAATTCTGGCGATTTGACCAGCTTTGATACTAGAAGGAATTAGATAAAGACTACCATTTATCTCTTCTGAACTTAAGACACGACTGACATCATAGGCAGTATCTTCAATCTGACAATTACCCCAAAGATAATCATTTAAGGCATAATTCATGTGGTCTTCGTCTAGACCAAAGATAATGTGAATTCCAGGGGACTGAATATCCGTATCTACCACACCCACCTTTAGCCCTTGTAGTGCCATAGTTGCAGCCAGGTTAGCAGTTAAATTAGATTTACCTGTACCACCACGGAATGAATGAACGGAAATAATTTGACACATAATATTGCTCCAAATTTTGTAATTAAATGTAATTAAAATTGAATCCAAATTTAAACAAATTTAAACAGTTTCTCTGGCTGCTGGAAATTCCAGTTTGCACCAGCATCGATCGGAACTTAGAGGTAATAAAACCTTGCCCCCAAATAGTTGGAGGTCAAACTGTATCTTTTGGTTTTCTTGATGTATTTCAAGCGAGGAATGATATTTATCGATCGAGGGTAGTTCGGAGCTAAATGCGTTTTCTACTGGTTGTCGATCGAGTTTGTAATAAGCTTGGTGAAATTGTATTTGTTCACAGCCTAAAACCTGGCGTATATAGTATTATCGATGGCGAATGCTTGTAAAAAAGCCATATCGAGATCGCTCTGTCCCAAATCAGTCAAAGTAAAATCCACTCGCGATCGTTCTGCTAATAATGCTGTTTGTTTCTCAATCAAAAAAAGTAAAATTTTAGTTCGTTTGGCAAACATTCCTGCCAACAATTCTTCTTTAGAAATTAGTTCATCCAATGACATCTAAGCTACCTTCCTCAACCAACATTCAATTTACTATTTTGGTTTGGCATCACCAAACTTTTAACTGATTACTATCAACGACTGGTTACAAAACGATTCTTCTGATCTTTGACTTTTTTCTGTAAATTTTGGAAGTATGCTGACTCTGTTTGTTCTTTTGTCTTTGCGCGATTTTTTAACCGTTGCGCCTTTTTTTGCAGTCCCCTAAAATATTCGGTTTTGGTAATCTCTGATATCTGTCGCTCTTTTTTGGTTTCATCAATTTCCACTCGTAAGTTTTGTACTTGTGACTTTAAGTGTTGTTCTCGAATTTTTATTTCTTCAGCCATCTGAAGAAAAACACAAGCTAGCCTACCCAAGTCATCTGGAGAACGAGATACCTTTATTAACAATTCGGGTTTAAACTCGCCTCTTTGTAGTGCTTTCCCTGCCTTAATCAAAGTGCGAATCGATTTAATTAGCTGATGAGAAAGCAAGAGAGAAACTAAGACGGCAAACCCTCCTACCATCAAAACAAATAAGGTGTTTTGCCAAATCATTGCCCGCATGGGAGCTTCAAAAATATCTTTTGGTTTGTTTACTCCCAATACCCAAGATTTGGTTTGTAGTGGAGCAAAACCAGCTATCTGATGAGTTTTTTCGATGGGAGAATAATAGCTGACATGACCTATTTGTTTTGTTCCTACTATTGCTTCTGCTAACTCAGGAAGTTCTAAGCTATCGATTTTCTCTCGACCATAGGAATTGTTTGCTCCAAGCTCTTTTTGAGTATTTGGAGGTAATTTATTCAGACTACGATAGAGATAGGAAGTATTAGGGTGAGCGATGACGACTCCTCTTTCATCCACTAAAAAAGCTCCAACGTGAGAATCGACCCTGATAGAGTTCATCGCTTTCCAAACATCAGAACCTTGTATTTCTAGAACTGCTACGCCCAAAGTTTCTCCCCTCTCAGAACGAATTGGATGAGCAAAAAATAACTCAGGTCGTCCGCTAGCTGCTTCCACCGAAAAGCTAACAGATGCAGCAGCTTTACTTTGAATTGCTTTTTTAAAGTAGTCCTGAGAACTCTGAGATTGACCAATAAAAGTCGGATTTGTAGAAGCACGACAAATCCCATTTTTATCTATGATGAAGACAGCATCATAATCGGAACTAGAGCGCAAGATCACATCCAAACTTTTTTCTACCTTGGAAAAAAGCTCTTCTTTTATTACAGAGTTAACAGCTAAAAATTTAACGATATCGGTATTTCTAGCGATTTGATTGACAATCAGACGATTACCAAGGATTAATTGGTCAAGACGAGTAGCATTACTAACAGCAATAACCTCTAATTTGTCAAATTCACTTTGGGCTAAGTTTTGCAAACTTAGTTTGAGATTATTATGGGCAGTCAAGCTCATTGGGATAGTTGCTGCCAAAAAAATAACAATTAACAGTTTGGCAGAAATTGACCAATAAAAAGGATTAATTCGTCTGAGATAGTTACTAAAATTGGCAAACTTAAGAAGCATTATTATTGCCTGTGACAATTATTTATTTTTTGGATTGATTTTTCTTGTTGTTAAAGTAGATTCACTACTTTGGCTGACTAACAACTAGCAAATAATCAAGATTGAGATATCGATTGCACCTAATCTAAATGATAATCACTACGTATCTCTTAATATCAAATTGTATAATCATAATTTTAAATTTACCAAATCTTTTTTTCATCAATGAATAACTTTTTTGGATTATCTGGCAAAAAATCAAATATAAAAACAAAAGTTGGTTTTAGATTAAATTTATTTATTGTAGTTTAATTACGATTGTCTTAATCTAATAGTAAAACTCATGAATAGTAATTATTAACTAATTCCAGCTAAATATTCTTTGATTACACCAATAAAATTAATTATATTAATTGAGTTTTTCTAAAATTTTTCTTTAAACATGGTGAAAGAAAGTGAATTACACTCTTAAAGCAATCCAAACTGTCGCTATTAGCTTACCTATAATTTTATGTTCTGAAACTACTGCTCAAGCAGAGGATGTATCCGATGCTGATTTAGCTCAAAATGGCGACCGCTCCACTGAACTGCCATCTCAAACAGCACAAGATTTAAAGCGGAAGCCGACCCCTAATATTGATGTAATTGGGCAAAAAGATCAGTCTACATCTGTTATTGCTCAATCCTCAACTCAGTCTTCCACCAACATATCTTACGCTCCGAAAAAACTTAATCCTAGTGCCAATCCGTTAAAACTTCCTACTAAACCTTCAGAAGTAAACATTGAAATCGACCAACAAATTAGTCTCCAGCAAGCTGTTGAATTAGCAATTAGAAATAATCAAAATTTGCAAGAAGCTCGACTAAATCTAGAACGTTCTCAAAAAGAACTACGAGAAGCCAAAGCTGCTCTTTATCCCCGTTTAAATACGGAACTAAATTTTTCTGAAGCTGAATCGACTGAATCTGCCATATCTTTAGAACTAGCTCGTCAACAAGGAAATGGGTTTATTGATGAAGATATCAGCACTACTTCTTTTGATGGCAGTCTCAATCTTACCTACGATCTTTATACAGGAGGTTTGAGAGGTGCAGACATTAAACGAGCCGAACAACAGGTTCGTTTTAGTAAATTAGATTTGGAGCGCATTACTTTTGAAATACGCTTTGAGGCTATTAGAGATTACTATGATTTGCAAAATGCTGACTCTCAAGTGGAAATTGAGCAAGCTTCCGTAGATGAAGCTCAACAAACCCTTCAAGATGCTCAACTACTGCAACAAGCTGGTATTGGAACAAATTTTGATGTACTGAGAGCGGAAGTAGAATTGGCTAATGCTCAACAAAGATTAGCCACAGTTACCGCAGAACAAAGCACAGCCAGAAGACAATTAGCGACAACGCTGAGTGTGGGACAACAGGTAGAACTGAAAACTGCCGATCGAGTCAAACCAGCAGGAACTTGGCAGTTTTCTCTAGAGGAATCTATCGTAACAGCATATAAAAATAGGGCTGAGCTAGAACAATTACTCGTAGAAAAAGAAATTAATCAAAAACAAAAACAAATTGCTTTATCCGCCGTTAGACCTCAACTGAGCTTACTAGCGAGTTACAACATTCTTGATGTTGGTGATGATAATGTCAGTTTAACCGATGGTTACAGCGTTGGCGCAAGATTAAGCTGGGATTTATATGATGGTGGTGCAGCCTCAGCTAGAGCGAAACAATCTGAAACTGATATTGCCATCGACGAAGCTCAATTTGCCGATCAACGCCATGAAATTCGTCTTGAAGTAGAACAAGGTTATTTTTCTCTGGCTGCTAGTCGAGGAAATATTACCACCTCACAAAAGGCGTTGGAATTAGCAAATGAAAGTCTAAATTTAGCTAGGATGCGGTTTCAATCTGGAGTTGGTACACAAACCGATGTAATTCAAGCCCAAAGTGAATTAACTACTGCTAGAGGCAACTATCTCCGAGCAATTATTGAATTTAATCAGTCTTTAAACCAGTTAGAACGAGCAGTTACTAACTTACCCAATGACCAATTGAATAACTCAAATCTCTAGATTAAAGATTTGAGTTTAAAAAACAACCCTTGACTAATTTGACTAAGAAAGAAACTATAAAATGTCTATCAAAAGCGCAAAAGTATTGTACACGAGACTTCTAGCCGATAAAAAATTTAGAAAACAATTAGAACAAGCAGTCACTTATCAGCAGCGTTATGAGATTCTGCGAGCTGCTGGTTTTTCTTGTACTCAGACAGAATTAAAGATTGCTAAAAATGAACTATTACAGTCCCTGGAAACTAATGAAGAATTAAGTGAGATCGAACAAGAATATATTCAGGGTGGCAGTTCCATTCAATCCTTGCTCACCCACTTCGACGACTATTTGTTCAAAGAAAAATAGGTTTGACGATTAGCTTTACGCCAGGCTTTCGGGCTAGCTCCATAGTATTGACGAAACTGGCGGAAGAAGTGATTAATACTTTGATAG
>NZ_LR213772.1 GCF_900659865.1 Hyella patelloides LEGE 07179 | reverse complement strand
GAACAGTATTACTATCGGTTTCATACCTGTCTTGAACGAGTTGCTCATTGAGGGAAACCCAAGGGGCTGATTCTGTCGTTTCACGGCAGAACTTGTAAGCCCCGCCCAAGACCCCTAAAGGACTAGCGAAGCTGTCGCGCACTCGTTCGCTAAATCAGCAACGCCGTAAAGTGTAACCAATTAAATTACTTTTGAGACTCGCGCATTTTAGCTAATTCAATCCTCAAAGCAATCAGATCGTCTTTTAATTCTTGCAAACCAGAGTTAATATTTTCTTCGCCAGTGTTATTGGTGTGGCGATCGCTATCAGCAGAATTTTGTTGTCCGTTTCTTTGACGCAGCAAATTATCCAAAATTTTTCTGGCTTCTTGTTCCGTTATTTCTCCTTTAACTGCCCATTCTCTGGTTTTTTGATTTAATTCCATTTGAAGCTCCGAGATAGCTTCACTTCTTTTGTCTTGATTTTGAGCAGTTTCCACCAAAGAAGTTACTGCGCCTACAGCAACCCGAAAACCATGTTGTACGATTTGGGAAAGATTGTTGTTATTCATTTATTCGTTTATTGATTTCAAATTGTGATGCGAATAATTTTGTTATCAGTTATTTTCTAAATAGCGATCTATATCTTCCAATAACTGAGTTAGTTCTGCTTCGGTTGTGAGACGGATTTTATCATCCCTAATAGTTAAAAGAACTTTCGCAGCAAAAGGACTGGGATAAATATTGGGGTTACAAAAGACTTCTAAAAAAACATCCCCAGTGTAGCGGTATTCCATAGTAGCTTGAGGTTGAGGACGTTGTCCCCTTTCTCCTGTTGTTATAGCCACTGCTTTGAGACTTTGCATCAAAGTAGATAATTCTCGTTGTAAATTTTGGGCTGCTTCTGGGGTAAAGTTTATTCTGACAGAACCTTGAATTAAATTGAGAGCAAATTGATTCATAAGATAAAAATTAATGCAATATAGTTAATGCTAGAAGCTATCACCAGCGATACTATCAAATTTACTGAATAACCACATAAACTTTAATTTTTTATCAAAAAAATCGCAATAATTAATCAAAAACTACTAATATTCTTTCTCATTAAGAATGGTGTAACCTCTACAGATAAAGGCTTTACAGTGTTTTTCTGCTTATGATATATAGAGTAGCTGCTACTCTGACTCATTCTCAATGAAAGACAATCGTGCCAAAATTCGCCAAGTTTTAGGAATTACGCTGCTCCTCAATCTTTTAGTAATGATACTCAAAGCGATAGTGGGTTTTTCAACAGGCTCTCTTAGCTTACAAGCCGATGCCTTGCACAGCGTTACAGACAGTGCCAACAACATATTAGGTTTAGTCGCTAATAACTTTTCTTCTCCCCAACCAGACAGAGAACATCCTTATGGACATCAAAAATTTGAAGCTTTAGGTGCGTTGGGTATTGCTACTTTTTTAGGTATTGCCTGTTTTGAAATACTTCAAGGAGCTATAGAGCGAGTTTTTAGTGGTGAGAATCACTCGATTGCTGTCTCTTCTGAAGAGTTATGGATTTTATTAGTAGTGCTGGGGATTAATGTTTTCGTCGCATTTTATGAGCGAGAAGTAGGTTACAAAATTAATAGCTCGATTTTAATTGCTGATGCCAAACATACGATGAGTGATATTTGGGTCACTGTATTAGTAATGGCTGGTTTAATAGGAGTATGGCAAGCAACCGCTTGGAATTTGTCTCAATTGAACTGGATAGACGTTATTCTGGCTTTTCCCGTTGCTATTTTAGTTTTTCGTAGTGGTTGGGAAGTGCTACAAGATAATTTACCCTGGTTGGTAGATAAAATTGCGATTTCACCAGAAGCAATCTATCAGATTGTGATGGAAGTCCCAGGAGTAATTAACTGTCATGATATAGCCTCACGGGGAGTAGTGGGCAAACAAGTTTTTGTAGAAATGCATTTAATCGTTAATGCAACTGATGTAGCTGAAGCTCACAAAATAACAGAAGAAGTAGAAATACGCCTTAAAGCGACATATAGTCCTATCAGAGTTTTGATTCACGTCGAACCACCAGATTATCAACGCGATACTATTACTTTTGGCAGTCCAGAGCATTCTGCTAACTAAAACAAGATGGTTAGTGGTTATTCGTATCACAATACTTTTCGGATAAGCCTTCTTTGCTTATTGGAATGTTCGATAATTACTCTCCACTTCTCTACTTCCCTATTTTCCTACTCACAAAGTAATAATCGTTAGTTGAAACGTTTATCTGAGGAACTTTGATGATTTTCATTTCATCTATAGCTAATAAATTGTGATTAACAGTAAATTACAGAGGAAATTTAATTTGAGAATCTTGATATCTTTACTCAGCTACGGATTAGGAACAATGGTTTTTGCTTTGGCTACTTTTCCTGCTTCAGCAGAAACACCTTCACATACCTATCCCCCAGAGTATACTCAACAGTATATGAAAGATTGCATGAATACTTCTCTGGCAGAAGGATTAGCCGAACCAGAGGCTAAAAAGCTCTGTGACTGTACCTTGACAGAGTTTCAACAGCAATATTCTTTAGAAGCTTTTAAAGAACTCAATGCTAAAGCAGAAACTGATGAAACTGCTGCTAATCAATTAATTGAAGTCGGACAGCTTTGCTTTGAATCAATTTTGTATGAGTAATAAACCCCAACCACCAACAATTAATTTTCCCATTCGGCGAAAATTTCTTTAATTCTGGCGATCGCTTTATCGGCTGCTTGTTCTGGGGTAACGTTATTTAGCACGATGTTTTCTAAACTCTGACCCCAAATATTTTCTTTGAGAACGATACTATAAGCTGGACTGTTAGTCGGATAAATAGGGCGAATTTTACTTTTAGTTAGGGTTTTTGTAACTTCAGAAGTATGAGGATCGTTAGGATTAGTCCAGTAGGGATCTTTATACGCAGATTTATGAGCGGGGGAATGTCTTCCCGATTCTTTGAGAAAGTTATTAATTACTTCTAGCTTTGTTAAATAAGTCAGGAAGTCTTTAGCTACTTCTGGATTGGTTGCATCATGAAAAATAACCGCCTGTTCTACTAGAAAAATATGACGCATCGGTTCGCCATTGGGTTTATTGGGTAATTCCACAATTCCCAACTTATTACGATAAGCATCAGGATCGTGGCGTAATGCAGCAGGAATTGAAAGACTCGCGTTAGTAGTGGTTAAGATTTCCTGATTGAGAAACAAGCGATTATTAGCAGCATTATTCCAATTCACCGCATTTTGAGGAACAGATCCCTGTAAATAGAATTTTGTATACCAATCCAGACAGTTAATAATTCCCTGACGTACTTGAGGATCGTCTACTAATAAATTGCCTTCTGCATCAACAATCTTGACATTATAGGCTTCTAAAACGTGTTCAAAGGCTTGATAGGTATCTCCTGCTTCTACAGACATGGGTAAACCTATGGGATAAATATCCTGCTGGTGTTTCGTTCTTAAGTCTTCTCCGACATCAAGCCAAAATTGCCAAAAACCATCCCAATCTTGAGGAATATCGGCTTCTGTACGACCAGTTTTTTCGAGTAAATCTTTCCAATAATAGAGATGTAATGCTCCTCTATGAATCGGGACTGCGTAGTAACTACCTTTTTTGGTAACATTATTGTAGTAGTAGGCAGTTTCTAATGCTCCACTGTCATAAATTTCTTTGACTGGTTCGACAATATCGCTAACATCGATTAGTTTTCCTTCCCATGCCAAACTAGGGTTGAGAGTGCTTTCGGCTTTAAAACTAATAAAGATATCGGGAGTAATACCTCCTTGTAGAAATCTTTGCGGTTTTTCAGAACGCTTGTCCAAAGTATAAAAATTAATTTGTACTTTATTACCAGTTTCTTGCTCCCAATTTTTGACTAATTTTTTGAGAGCTTCATCTTCTTCTGGGTTGTAGCCTTTATCCCACCAAAGTTGTAAGACATTTTCTTCTGTAGATAAAGAAACTGGTGCAACTCTGGTTGTTGTTAGTTCAGTATTAGAATTACAAGCAATAGCTAGTAGAGAAATAGCGATCGCTAAAGCACAATAACTCAGTCGTTTTTTGATCATCTATACAATTAGCAATTAATAACTAATAATTAACAGTTAAAGATCGACAATTAACAATTAATTTAATTTTCTTTATTTTTGATTGTTTTCTTATTAAGCGATCGCTTTTCTTTTTTGAATAATCGTACGCTCTGGCATCATTGAACCATCAGGAAGGATTGCATTACTCAAATCTGCTCCTATCAGACTGGCACATCTCAAATCTGCTCCTAGTAAGTTAGCATAAGCTAATTCTGCCCCTCGTAAGTCTGCACCCTGTAAATTAGCACCGCGTAAATTGGCTTTGTATAAGTTAGCAGCAGTTAAATCGCTACGAGATAAATTAGCTTTGCTGAGATTAGCTGCGGTAAGCTCGACTCCTTCTAAAATTGCCAAACTAAGATTGGCATTACTTAAGTTGATTCCTCGCAAATCCAACCAACCAAGGTAACTATTAAAACAATCAATACCCCTAAAATCTCGTTTTCCCATTGCATATTGCTGTAATAATTCTTTAATATCCATTAGTCTTATTATCAATATTATTTGGACGCTTAAATTGAGTGTTAAGAGTCATGATTTTGCTCTTTTGTTTAAACTAGAAAGCGATCGGGAAGAACTAGGGATGATTATTTTTATTTGAGATAATTGGGAGATTTTGTGACTATTTTTGGCGATCGCTATATAAGAGCTTTTAAGTTAGGATAGTTTCTTATGCTGTTTAGTAATAAATACTCATCTCTTCCAAAGGATTAGACAAAAATCAATCAATAATCGAATTCAAGAGAGATAAAATTATTAGAAATTTAACCCTAGTTTTAGCCTCTTATATAACTTCCAAAGACTACTTTTAGGTCACTATTAATTATGATTAGAGGTCACTCAAGGCAAATCTAGACCAAAACTATGATGTTTAATTACCTCAATTGTTTTTTCAGAATTTGAATATTTAACTATTTCTAAAATTAGACTACCTTTTCTTAATTTTATTAAGCTACAAATAGTTAACAACACCTCACCATTTTTGTATTTTATTAAACAAAATATTTTTTGACTTGCTTTAATGTTTTTACAGCACGGATTAAGTGTCCGACAAATATTTTTTGATATATAAACTTTTATTTTTTTCTTTAAGGAATTATTAAGATTGTAAAATAAACTCTCAAAATCTATAAAACAGGAAGTTTATAGCCTTAAAAAAATACCAATAAAAATTACTCATTTTTAATCAAAGTTAACCAAAAATTATCTAATTAATGATACTAATTTTAGATAGAAACAAACGAAAATGTAAATTTTAGTTTAATCGATTATGGCTTTTACAATTAATCAAACTCCACGTCTCCAGATTGGTAATGCTCAACTAGGAGATAAGAACGATCGGGCTGCTCTAATCTGGCAAACTGTTGGTAACGACAGTGGCGATTCTTTTGTAGTCGAATATCGACCTGCAAATTCTAATCAAGCTTGGCAGGAAGCTCCTACCGCTGCATCTCTTGATACCAATTCTGGAGATCGTACAAATCACTCCACCACCATTACTGGCTTAGACTATAACTCAGAGTACGAATATCGAGTACAACATCTCCGAAATGGCTCTTTAATCGATACTTATCAAGAAAGCTTTGAAACTAGGCTAGCTCCAGGTGATACTACTCCATTTACTTTCGCTGCCTATGGAGATTCTGCATACATCAAAGGCAACAGTGGATTTAGAGAAGTACAGGGGCAAATCAATAACTCAGATGCAAAATTCGCCTTACTCTTGGGCGATAGTGCCTACAATAGTGGTACTCATTCAGAATTCGACGCTCGTTTTTCTCCCAAATATGCCCCAGAAGCGACAGACTGGGCAACCGAACACATTGATTATGCGACGATTGGCAATCATGAAGCTAGGACTAACAATGGTCAGCCTTATTTAGATAATTATGTGCTGCCCGAACCCAATGCAGCCCCAGTTGACGAAAAATCCTATTCTTTTGACTATGGGAATGTTCACTTCACAACTATTGATACCAATACCCTTAACAACTCATCGGCATTAGACAGAGAGCTTGATTATGCTGAAGCTGATTTACAAGCATCCGATGCCCAGTGGAAAGTTGTTTTTGCTCATCATCCTGTAGGTGGTGTTCCTGATAAAGGTGAAGATCCAGGTGACAATTACTATCGTCAGATGATACCTCGCCTGAACGCAGCAGGAGTAGACTTATTGGTTACTGGGCATTCTCATACTTACGGTTGGACTTATCCTCTTACAGGATATAACGGTAATGATGCTACCTTTGTTCGCGATACTGACAAGGAATATGAAAAAGGGGCAGGTGTAGTTCAGGTCGTCTCTGGAATGGGAGGTAAGAGCATTCGTAGTGGCGATTTTGATGATGCTCCGTTTGTAGCAGAGGGTTTCTCTGGTAGTACGAATCCTAAATCGGAACATGGTTTTAGCCTGATCTCCGTAACGGAAGATCGCCTAACGGTTGATTATGTCGCTGCTGACAATGGTCAAGTTATTGATTCCTTTGATGTTTACGACAATCCCGTTCCCGACCCCGATCCTGACCCCGACCCCGACCCCGACCCCGACCCCAATCAAACAGTTCAGACAACTTTTGAACAGGGAGTCAACGGTTATTCGGGGACAGTAGATACTTTTCTTCAAGAAGGTTCTCCTAATGCCAATAACTCTAATGCAAATTCTCTCAACATTGATGGTCGCGATAGAGGTGGAGAAGTTCAAGGTTTAATCCGTTTTGAGAATATTTTTGGCGATCAAACAGGACAAATTGCCTCTAATAGTGAAATTGTATCTGCTCGACTAGAGTTGGATGTAGATAATCGTGGAAGTAGCATCGAATTTCACCGTATGAATCAAGATTGGTCTGACACAGATACTTGGAATAGCTTGGAAGATGGAATTCAAGCCAATGATATAGAAGCAACTAGAACTAGTGATGCTGTAACAGGTTCAGTTGCTACTGGTGTACTATCAGTTGATGTTACTGATAGTCTCCAAGATTGGCAAGCTAATTCAGATAGTAACTTTGGTTGGGCAATCTTGCCTACTGGTTCTAATGGTGTTGATTTCGATTCTTCTGAAGGTCGAAATCAACCTCGTTTGGTGGTTGAATATAATGATGTTATTCAAAGTGGAGTTGGAAATAGCACTTTAAATGATGCTGATAACTTATTATTTGATGAGCCAAACTCAGAATCATTAGTGTTAAGTTCTAATGGAAGCGGAGAGACAGTTATTTAACTTGGGAATTGAAAAGAGCTAACTATAATTATTATTCTGATAGTGTAGCTCTTTAAAAGTTGTTTGATTTGAGATAATTGGGAGATTTTTTGACTATTTTCTGCGATCTCTATACAATAGCTTTTAAGTTAGTATAGTTTCTTATGCTGTATTTAGACTTTGCCGATCTACGAAATAATTTTGATCGGAGAACTTACAATTTTGAAGGATAAAGGTATTAATTTAACTAATGGTTTCCCTGCTTTTGCCATGACAACTTCTTTTCCAGCTATTACTGATTCAATTAAACGAGATAGATGGGTTTTAGCTTCATGGATATTTGTTATTTTCATTGTAATAGTTGAGCTACACTTAGTTTCAGTGTGCTTTAAAATAGTTACAAATATAAGACTATGAAGTGAGACTCTTATGTTTTAGCCATATTTTGTTCATATGAAGTATGCTTTTACTTATTGTAATCACTCTATTCAAGATTAATTGTTAGAAGTAATGACTAATTGCGTTCGTTTTATTGACTTGTTTGCTGGTATTGGGGGAATGAGAAAGGGTTTAGAAGATGCTTGTCACAAAATGGGAGTCTCTGCAAAATGTGTATTCACTTCTGAAATTAAAGAACACGCGATCGCCACATATCAAAAAAATTTTCTAGATAATAGTATTTATGGTGATATATCTCAAATATCCACAACAAAAATTCCAGAATTTGATATTCTTTTAGCTGGTTTTCCTTGTCAACCATTTAGTACAGCAGGAACAAGACAAGGTTTTTTAGATACTAGAGGAACTTTATTTTTTGAAATTGAGAGAATACTAGAAGCTAAACAACCTTTTGGTTTTTTATTAGAAAATGTAGAAGGTTTAGTTAAACACGATCGTGGTAGAACTCTAACGACAATTTTAAATAGATTAGGGAAACTAGATTATCATATAACTTGGAAAGTTCTAAATGCTAAAGATTTTGGAATTCCTCAAGATAGAAAAAGAATTTATATAACAGGTAATAAAAATCATCCTGTCTCTTTAGACTTTTCTAGTCAAAAAGCAATTTTTCTGAAAGATATATTTGAAATCGGGAAACCCATATTACAAACAGATTTAACTAAACGAATTTTAGCTCATTACCCAATTGATAATCTTTATGGAAAAGCTATTAAAGATAAACGAGGTGGTAATGATAATATACATAGCTGGGATATTGAATTAAAGGGTAAAGTTAATCAAGCTCAGAAAAATTTATTAAATAAATTACTAAAAGAAAGAAGAAGAAAAATATGGGCAGAAAAAAAGGGAATAAAATGGATGGATGGAATGCCTTTAACAGTTGAAGAAATATCAACATTTTATAACACTAACAATTTGTTTGAATCTAGCGAGCTTCAGAAAATGTTAGATGATCTAGTGGCAAAGGGATATTTGAAATTTGAACATCCTAAAGATTTAGTAGAAACAATTAACAATAATGGCAAAGTTATCAAAAAAAGACAATATAGAAAAGATTTACCAAAAGGATACAATATTATTGTAGGAAAATTAAGCTTTGAAATTAGTAAGATACTCGATCCTAACGGTATCGCACCAACTTTAGTCGCAACTGATATGGGTAAATTAGCTGTAGTAGATGGAAAGGGTATCAGAAAACTTACTATTCGAGAAGGCTTAAGGCTATTTGGATTTCCAGAAGATTACCAAATTAATTTACCAATAACGAAAGCTTTCGAGCTATTAGGTAATACTGTTGTTGTTCCTGTAGTAGAAGAAATTGCTGGAAGAATTATCATACAAAAGTTGATTTCAATCCCCAATCAAAGCTACAATCTTTGTCCAGTATGAGACAAATAGTTTTGCAATACTGAATTTAACCAATCATTACTTGATACCTGCGTTTTAGGATATTTCATAAGAGTTTGATGTAAAGCTTCTACAAACTCTAGTCTATTGTTAAATGGTTTAAATTTAGCTCTTTGGGAATACCAAGAAACAGGTCTTATATTATAGATAGTTCCTTGTTTAATTTGACATTTCATAGGATATTTATCAGATTTACCAGTTATTTGCCAAATCTTTTTTAGCCAAAGTTTTTCAATTTTAAACTGACCATCTAGAAGAAGATATGCAAAAATTAAATAATCAGCATCTAAACGATATGCTTGGGTTCTTAGTGAACGATTATAAGCCTCAAAATTTGCCACATCAAAGTTTGCAGAGCGACTATAATCAAAAGTCTTGACTTCTAATAAGTTTTTGATATTGGATTGAGAGTCTAGTAAGAAATCAGGGAACTCTTGAGTATTAGTTGGTGTTCTATACTCGATATCATTAGTTTCTAACCATTGAGCAAACCATTCTTGAAAAAGATCGCCAATAGCACTCTTTTCTCTGATGTTAACTGAGAGATTTAAAAATTCAAACTTGATATTACCAAAACTGTTAGTAATTTTGTTTTCAATTAGCAAGTCATAAATTTGAGCAGCAGTAAGAAACATGGGTTTAAAGAACAAAAAAGCTATTCATTGATATTGATAAAAATTAAATTCTTGATATTCAGCATCTATAACTGCTTGTTTACAATCCCAAGTTTTGATACCGAGATAGTTAAATTTAGCAATATCCTTAGCGTTAGTCGTTTATCTAATAAAATTATTTGCTGAGATTCCATTAATAAAATTTACCGTTGTAATCTTTTCATCACTCTTTGATATTTAATTTCGTCTTCTTCTGTCCAGTCTTCATCATCAGTTATTAAACTATCAATAAAATCTTTTTTCTCTTCTGGTGTAAGATGTCTGATTTTATGAGGTTTCTTAGGATCTGAGTTGATTTTTTGTAATTCGCGCTCGATTTTTTGTTCGATACTCATTTGTCTTTTCATATTCACTGTTTAATGATTTCTACAACTGAATTATACCTACTAGATTACCAAGCGATCGCAATATCTTGATAATAATAACTTTGCGTGAGCATTAACCTTTTGAACTAAAACCCCAAAATACACTAAAGTAAAAGACTACTAAGCTTTTTTACTTATACGCTTTTTGATGTCTGCTGTAACTACTAAACCCGTCAATCTCAATTTTCCCCTCACTGCTGTAGTGGGACAGGAATCTATTAAACTTGCATTATTACTGGCTGCTATCGATCCTCAATTGGGAGGAGTTGCGATCGCTGGTCGTCGTGGAACGGCTAAATCTGTGATGGCGCGGGGAATTCACGATTTACTACCGCCTATTGAAGTTATCAAAGATTCTCTCTACAATTGCGATCCGAGCCAACCTAGTCAATGGGATGATGATACAGTAGCCCAGTATGGCGATACCAAGTTAGAAGATATTCCCACCCAGATTATTAGTTCTCCTTTTGTGCAGATACCTCTAGGAGTTACTGAGGATCGATTGTTAGGTTCGGTAGATGTGGAAGAATCGGTAAAGCGAGGTGAGCCAGTGTTCCAACCAGGGTTATTGGCACAAGCCCATCGCGGAGTACTGTATATTGATGAAGTTAACCTGTTAGATGACCAAATAGCCAATCAGTTACTTACTGTTTTAACCGAAGGAAGAAACGTCATCGAACGGGAAGGTATTAGCTTTCAGCATCCTTGCAAACCGATTTTGATTGCTACCTATAACCCCGAAGAAGGGAATTTAAGGGAACACCTTTTAGATCGAATTGCGATCGCTTTATCCGCAGATAGTGTATTATCTTTAGAACAAAGAATTGAAGCTGTAAATCAAGCAATTAAATATGGTAACTCTCCCCAAGACTTTCTTAAAAGTTACCAAGACGAAATCGAAAGCGTTAAAACCGATATTATATTGGCGCGGGAATGGTTAAAAGAAGTAGAAATCACCCACGATCAGATTCTCTACCTAGTACAAGAAGCCGTAAGGGGAGGTGTTGAGGGACATCGCGCCGAGTTATTTGCAGTGAGAGTAGCTAAAGCAGCAGCAGCCTTAGAAGGGAGAAATAACGTTACCGCAGACGATTTACGCAAAGCAGTAGAGTTAGTAATTATTCCTCGTGCTACCACTATCGAAACACCACCAGAAGACGCACCCCAACCTCCCCCACCACCACCGCAACAGCAACAACCAGAAGATGATAGCGAACCCGATAACGACGAAGATGAACCAGAAGAAGAAGAGGAAGAAGAAGACAAAGAACAAGAACCACCTGCAATTCCCGATGAATTTGTGTTTGACATCGAAGGAGTAGTACTCGATCCTGAAGTACTTACTTTTGCTCAAACTATGCAGCGTCAGGGTAAATCGGGGGCGCGTAACTTGATTTTTTCTGAAGATCGCGGACGCTATATCAAACCCATGATACCTAAAGGGAAAGTTAAACGGATTGCCGTAGATGCTACCCTGCGTAGTGCAGCACCATATCAAAAAGCGAGAAGGAAACGCAATCCAGATCGCAAAGTAATCGTCGAACAAAGCGATTTACGTTCTAAACGCATGGCGCGGAAAGCTGGTTCACTGATTATTTTTGTCGTAGATGCTTCTGGTTCAATGGCTCTCAATAGAATGCAGTCAGCTAAAGGTGCAGTAATGCAACTTCTATCAGAAGCCTATGAAAACCGCGATCAAATCTCTCTAATACCCTTCCGTGGAGAAAGAGCAGATGTGCTGTTACCTCCCACTCGTTCAATTACAATGGCGCGGGGTAGATTAGAAACCTTACCCTGTGGTGGTGGTTCTCCCCTCTCTCATGGTTTAACCCAAGCTGTCAATGTGGGTATCAATGCACAGATGTCAGGAGATATTGGACAAGTAGTAATTGTGGCAATCACTGATGGTAGAGGTAATATACCCTTATCTCGTTCCCTTGGTGAACCGACCGAAGAAGACGCACCAAAACCCAATATAAAAGAGGAATTATTAGATATTGCGGGAAAAATTCGTGCTATGGGCATGAAATTGCTGTTAATTGATACAGAAAGCCGTTTTGTGACTACTGGCTTCGGTAAAGAGCTAGCCAAACAAGCAGGAGGTACATACTACCACTTACCAAAAGCTAACGATAGAGCGATCGCAGATATGGCAAGAGGTGCAATTTCTAATCTTTAATTTAATGAGGTGGGGTAATGCCCACTTTTCATTTTTATTTCAGATCAATTCCCAATTGGTTAGCAACAGCGATCGCTTAATAACTATTGATAAAATAAACAGGGAAAACCAATAATATTTTAATGGTAAGTGTTATGACGAGATAGGTCGATTACTAATTTAATTGCCGATAAAAATCTTCTTCAATGGTCAGGGGTGTTTCTGTTAATCCTCTGTTAATAAAGGCAATCAAAAAACTAGAAGACAGCTTGGGCATTGCCATACTGTTTTTTATTTCTACATATTCTGAATCGACCCAACGGTAAAACGTAATTTCGTTATTTTTCCACAACCAAACTTCTTGCACTCCCAAATACTTATACTTTTCTAAATCTGCAATTCCACCACTGGTATATGTAACCTCTACCGCCAGATCGGGAAGAGATTTATCTGTCTCAAAAGCAAAACTGTGGTCGGGTTCTTTACCAGCCAGAGGAGGATTTTTAAGAGTAGTCGAACCCATTGGAAAATAGACCAAATTATATTTACGGCAATAGGTTTTAATTAAACCATTAATAATTTCCGCTATCCTCTCATGACTTCTACTGGGAGACACGATTGTGATTACTCCATTCAAATAAGATGCTCTATAATCGATATCTGTTTCAACCAATCGTTCGTAATCAGACCAACTCATGTTACTCAAACTCAATATCTGATCCGACTGACTTGCGCGATCTCTATCCAGAGGAAGGTTTAATAAATCTGTAAACACGATTAGTAAAGATTAGAAATTCAACTAACTAATAAAATTATAAAGGAGCGGAGCTTCCGAGCTATAAGCTTGCTTGCCAATCAAACAGGGTAGACGACCCTACTCGATTATAGACAACGCAAAGGATTGGAGTTTTGAACTCAGTAGCTTTTATCTTCTTAAAGCTCCATTGTGCAACAACGCCCATTACTAGCGTAAATTTCCTAATTTTTAATTTTCTAAAACTTGGAGTAATGCTTCACCCATGCCTTGACAACCTACCGCAGTCATTCCTTCAGACATGATATCTCCTGTACGATAGCCAGCATCTAGCACCCTAGTTACAGCTTGTTCGATTTTGGTTGCGGCGGATGACTCATTTAAACCGTAGCGTAACATCATTGCAGCACTTAAAACCTGTGCCAAGGGATTGGCTTTATCCTGTCCTGCAATATCTGGTGCTGAACCATGTACGGGTTCGTAGACTCCAGGGCCATCAGCACTTAAACTGGCGGAGGGTAACATCCCAATACTACCTGTTAACATGGCTGCTGCATCAGAAAGGATATCTCCAAACAGATTGCCCGTAACGATAGTATCAAATTGCTTGGGAGCGCGGACTAGCTGCATTGCTGCATTATCGACATAAAGATGGCTCAATTCTACATTAGGATAATCTGCTGCCATTGCCATAACACGATCGCGCCACATTTGGGAAACATCTAACACATTGGCTTTATCTACAGAGCATAGTTTACCACGGCGTTTTTGAGCAGTTTCAAAACCAAGTTTCACAATGCGATTAATTTCTGCTTCTGTATATGCCATAGTATTAACACCCCGTTTTTCTCCTGTTTCGGTGGCAAAAATACCTTTGGGTTGACCAAAATAGATTCCCCCTGTTAACTCTCTAACTACCATAATATCTACGCCTTCTACTACTTCTCTTTTGAGGGTAGAAGCGTCTATTAACTGAGGAAGAATGGTTGCAGGGCGTAAATTAGCAAATAGTCCTAAACCTGCTCTCAAGCCTAAAAGTCCTGTTTCGGGACGTTGTTTTCTGGGTAAATTATCCCATTTATAACCACCAATAGCAGCTAGCAAAATCGCATCACTTTGACTACAGGTATCGAGAGTTTCTTGGGGTAAGGGTTCGCCAGTATCATCAATTGCAGACCCACCAATTAAAGCTGTGTTAAACTCGAAGCCAATATCGCATTGTTTCCCTACTGAATTGAGGACATCTACCGCTACTGCAATGATTTCAGGGCCGATGCCATCACCAGGAAGCAAGGTAACACGATATTGTTTGGTCATGATGATTATATGGAGAAAAGAGAAGTAATTCTAAACAGCTTTACTAATTTATCATAGTGAGTTCCCAAATATCTCTCCTATTTATAGTGGTATCACGGGTCTATATTACTTTTAAAAATTAACGATGTAGGAACGAAATAAAAACACAACAATTATCTGTTTATGCTATTGAGACAGTAATTTGTCCTACTTGAGGTAGATGTCAATTTTAATCACACACTGCAAAATAGCGGACAATTATTTATACATAAATCTCTATATAATGCGTAAAATAAAAACTATTTTTAGTCTTTTAAAAGAAGCCTTCAAAGAGTGGCAAAACGATAAAGCCTCATTACTAGCTGCTGCATTGGCTTACTACACGGTGTTTTCGATTACTCCTTTATTAGTAATTGCGATCGCCATTGTGGGTGCAGTTTTTGGTCAAGAAACGGCTAGAGGAGAAATTCTCGAACAAATCAATAGTTTAGTGGGAGAACAAGGAGCGCAAGCAATTGAGATGGCTCTTAATAATGCCAATCAGCCTGAAATTAGTAGTGTTGCTTCTATTATTAGCGTTGTAGTTTTACTCATTGGTGCATCGGGGGTATTTGCTCAATTACAAGAAGCTCTCAATACAGTATGGAATGTCAAAGCTAAACCTGAAGGGGGAATTTGGAATTTCATTCGCAAGCGGTTGTTATCTTTTGGTATGGTACTGGCGATCGGTTTTTTGTTGTTAGTGTCTTTAATATTAAGTGCTGTACTATCTGGTATCAGTAAGTTAGAAATCGATCTCCTTCCTGGTTTGACTTCTTTTTGGGAAGCACTTAATTTTGGGGTTTCTTTTGGCTTTATTGCAGTACTATTTGCCTTGATTTACAAATATCTTCCCGATGCTACAATTCGCTGGAAAGATGTCTGGGTAGGAGCAATTACTACAGCATTGCTATTTAGCTTGGGTAAATATCTGATTGGTTTGTATTTAGGTAGAGGTAGTTTAGGCTCTGCTTATGGTGCTGCTGGCTCTTTGATTGTATTTTTAACTTGGGTATTTTATTCAGCACAAATTTTACTGTTTGGCGCAGAATTAACTCAAGTATATGCTCGTCGCTACGGTAGAACAATTCTCCCTAGTAGTCGGGCTAAAACCACAAATTCTTTTTAGTCGGTGGTTGTTAATTAATTTCGCGCATCTAAGTAGTGGTCAATTAATTAATGATGGGTTATTTGAATATAATTTAGGTAAAATACGATTGCCTAAAAATTGATGCCCAAGAAATATATTGTTGACCGAAAATAATGGGTTACAAGCCTCGTCGTGAACGACGACTTTTTAGATAAGTTTTAGATACAAAATCTTTATATAAACAGGCTTTTAATTATTATAAAATAATACCATGAAAGCTAGATTTAAATATCGCATTGATCCAAACTCCAATCAACGAATCCAATTGGCAAAGCAATTCGGATGTAATCGAGTTGTTTGGAACGACGCACTAGCTATTTATAAAAAAGAAGGGATTCATACCAAAGATGTTGATAAACGAGTAATTACTCAAGCTAAAAAAACTGAAGAGAGGCACTGGTTATCTGAAGTTAGCAATATACCTTTACAACAATCTTTTAGAGATTTAAAACAAGCTTATAGCAATTTCTTTAATAGTCTTAAAGGTAAGCGTAAAGGTAAAAAAGTAGGTGAACCTAAGTTTAAATCTAAGCACTCTAGGCAAACAGCTAGATACAGAATTGGTGGTTTTTCAGTACACAGTGAATCAGTCAAACTAGCTAAAATAGGTCACATCAAGATGGTAGTAACTCGTCAGCTACCATCAGAATCTACAAGCGTAACTATTACCCGTGATACGACTAATAGATATTTTGCCTCCTTTGTTGTAGAAATAGAACCTGAAATATTTGCTGCAACAAACTCCTCAGTTGGGATCGATCTAGGATTAAGCCATTTTGCCATTTTAAGTAATGGTGAAAAAATCGAAAATCCTCGACTACATAAGAAGATGCTTAAGCGTATCAAAAAAGCTAATAAAAAGTTATCAAGATGTAAAAAAGATTCTAACCGCAGAAAAAGAGCTAAGTTGAAACTAGCAAAACTTCATGCAAAAATAAAAGACTCAAGAACTGATTTTCTACATAAATTAACAACTCGCTTAGTCAGCGAAAATCAAGCAATAGCGATTGAAGATTTAGCAGTAGGAAATTTAATTAAAAACTGCAAATTATCTAGAGCAATCAGCGATGCTGGATGGTATTCTTTTAGGCAATTACTAATAGCTAAATGTGATAAATATAATCGTCAATTAGTAGTAATTGATAGATGGGAGGCTACTTCTCAAAAATGTAGTAACTGCGGTTTTAATGGTGGCAAGAAAAAGCTTAACGTTCGAGAATGGACGTGCTTAAATTGTGGCGTGCATCATGATAGGGATATTTGCGCTGCAATAAATATAAAAGTCGCGGGTGGGCTATCCGAGACTAAAAACGGACGCGGGAGAGATAATAAGACTACATTAGTAGCTAATCTCTGTGAACCGTCAACTACCTATAAGCAGTTAAGTCTGTTTTAGGAATCTCTGTTCTTTTAGGACAGAGAGGATGTCAATTAACCAAAGCAGAACAAAAATCACTCAAAAAATTAACCACGACGGAAAAACACGCAGCAGACAAAATTAATCATGGTCGTCTTTTGCTGATGGCTGATGTTAATTCTCCTTCGGTGCAAGTGCCAAAAATATCAAGGGGCGAACATTTTTCGGTGTCCGCCCTCGATATTTGGGGTATTAATTTTTATTTGTACGGCTACTGTAATTCCGATTCAAACTGTTAGACAAAGTTGATATTTTGACTGGGATCGAAAGCAGATGAAGCTGAATCTAGTTCGATACTGGCAAATTGAGTACCGTTATAAGATAGAGAACCATCACGACTGTCAAAAGCGAATTGATTGCGAGAAGTTGCACCAAACACAGACAAATTAATTTCTACTACGTCTCCTTCTTGTACGTTGAAGTCATTAATAATATCAATTCCATCATTGCCAACTACAAAAGTGTCTGCACCCCCACCACCTTGGAAAACATTGTTGCCGAATCCGCCAATAAGAGTATCGTTTCCTCTGCCCCCAATGAGGGTATCATCACCTAAGTTACCTTCTAAACTATTGTCGGCACTATTCCCTACTAGTGAATCATTCCCCGAGCCACCAATGAGATTTTCGACATTAGTAATCGTTTCATCGGTAGAGGTTGAATCCCCAGGGAAACTTACCTCACCAGTCCTTAAATTGGCATTAACGTTACCAGAGAAAAAATCATAAGTAACGGTATCATTCCCCAAGCCGCCATCGAGACTATCGAAGCCAAAACGACCATCGAGAAGATCGTCACCTTCTCCGCCAAGAAGACTATCGTTGCCCGAACCACCAAAGAGGAAATCGTTGCCTTCTAAGCCCAGAATAGTATCGTCTCCTTCGCCCCCAATGAGGGTATCATCCTGTGCGCTGCCGACAATAAATTCATTACCTGGTGTTTCATCAACATCGGTGACGGTGACTGTCAACTCTTGAACACCAGTCAAGCCTTCAGAATCGGTAACGGTGACTTGAGCTAGATAATCGTTATCACCATTGGCATCTTCAGGGTTTTCAAAGTCAGGAGCGGTAGCAAAGGTTAATTCTCCCGTATTGGAATCCAAGTTAAACAGTGCTAGATCTTCTCCACCTGTGAGGCTGTAGGTCAAGCCACTTCCTTCGCTGTCGGAGTCATCGGTAGCGTTGATATCGATAACTGCGGTTTGATTTTCTAAGATGCTAGCAGTGTCAGCACTGGTAATGGTAGGTGGGGTGTTGGTCGTGTTGGTAGTGTTGTTGATTAATACCGATACACTGTCATCAAATCGGTTAGCAGTAGCGAGGTCGGAGTTGCCATCCCCATCAAAGTCTCCTACTGCGACTGAATTTGGAGCATCTCCCACAGCGAAGGTAGATTGCTCGGCAAAACCGCCACTGCCATCTCCCAACAATACCGATACATTGTCATCAATAACGTTAGCAGTAGCGAGGTCGGGGTTGCCATCCCCATCAAAGTCCCCTACGGTTACTGAACGTGAACCATCTCCCACAGCGAAGGTAGATTGAGTCGCAAAACTGCCATTGCCATCTCCCAACAACACCGATACATTGTCATCAAAAGCGTTAGCAGTAGCGAGGTCGGAGTTGCCATCCCCATCAAAGTCTCCTACTGCTACTGTATTTGGAGTATCTCCCACAGCGAAGGTAGATTGCTCGGCAAAACTGCCACTGCCATCTCCCAACAACACCGATACATTGTCATCATTAACGTTAGAAGTAGCGAGGTCAGAGTTGCCATCCCCATTAAAGTCCCCTACTGCTACTGACCTTGGACGATCTCCCACATCGAAGGTAGATAGAGGAGCAAAACCACCACTGCCATCTGCCAACAACACCGATACATTATCATTATAATAGTTAGTAGTAGCAAGGTCGGAGTTGCCATCCCCATCAAAGTCCCCTACTGCTACTGAAAATGGAACATTTCCCGCAGCGAAGGTAGATTGCTCGGCAAAACTGCCACTGCCATCTCCCAACAACACCGATACATTGTCATCCAAAGGATTAGCAGTAGCGAGGTCGGAGTTGCCATCCCCATCAAAGTCTCCTACTGCTACTGAAGTTGGATTATTTCCTACAGCGAAATTAGATTGCTCGGCAAAACTGCCACTGCCATCTGCCAACAACACCGATACACTGTCATCAATATCGTTAGCATTAGCGAGGTCGAGGTTGCCATCCCCATCAAAGTCTCCTACTGCTACTGAACTTGGACGAGATCCTACAGCAAAGTCAACCGCATTTTCAAATGTCACCAAGTCATTATCTGGTGTTTCATCAACATCGGTGACGGTGACTGTCAACTCTTGAACACCAGTCAAGCCTTCAGAATCGGTAACGGTGACTTGAGCTAGATAATCGTTATCACCATTGGCATCTTCAGGGTTCTCAAAGTCAGGAGCGGTAGCAAAGGTTAATTCTCCCGTATTGGAATCCAAGTTAAACAGTGCTAGATCCTCTCCACCTGTGAGGCTGTAGGTCAAGCCACTTCCTTCGCTGTCCGAGTCATCGGTAGCGTTGATATCGATAACTGCGGTTTGATTTTCTAAGATGCTAGCAGTGTCAGCACTGGTAATGGTAGGTGGGGTGCTGGTAGTGTTGATCAATACCGATACATTGTCATCTCTACTGTTAGCAATAGCGAGGTCGGGTTTGCCATCCCCATCAAAATCCCCTACGGCTACTGAACGTGGACGATCTCCCACAGCAAAGGTAGATTGAGTCGCAAAACCGCCATTGCCATCTCCCAACAACACCGATATATTGTCATCATACCTGTTACCAGTAGCAAGGTCGGAGTTGCCATCCCCATCAAAATCTCCTACGGCTACTGAATATGGATTATCTCCCACGGCGAAGGTAGATTGAGTCGTAAAACCGCCACTACCATCTCCTAACAAAACCGATAAATTGTCATCAACACCGTTAGCAGTAGCAAGGTCGGAGTTGCCATCCCCATCAAAGTCCCCTATGGCTACTGAATTTGGAAAATCTCCCACAGCAAAGGTAGATTGAGTCGTAAAACCGCCACTGCCATTTCCCAACAACACCGATACACTGGCATTAGTACGGTTAGCATTAGCAAGGTCGGAGTTGCCGTCCCCATCAAAGTCCCCTACGGCTACTGAATTTGGCTCATTTCCTACGGCGAAAGTAGATGGAGTCGTAAAACCGCCACTACCATCTCCTAACAAAACCGATACACTTTTGTCAAAAATATTACCAGTAGCGAGGTCGGAGTTGCCATCTTCATCAAAGTCGCCTACTGCTACTGAACCTGGAGCATTTCCCGCAGCGAAGGTAGATTGCTCGGCAAAACCGCCACTGCCATCTCCCAACAACACCGATAAATTGTCATCACTACGGTTAGCAGTAGCGAGGTCGAAGTTGCCATCTCCATCAAAATCCCCTACGGCTACTGAATTTGGAGTATTTCCCACGGCGAAGGTAGATTGAGTCGTAAAACCGCCACTGCCATCTCCTAACAAAACCGATAAATTGTCATCACTAAGGTTAGCAATAGCAAGGTCGGAGTTGCCATCCCCATCAAAGTCCTCTATGGCTACTGAAACTGGAGTACTTCCTACGGCAAAGTTAACCGCATTTTCAAATGTCACCATGATAATTTTCCTCTCAAAAATAAATGAATAAATTGTTCAAAATTAATCTGCCATCGCTTCCAGGGTTAAAAAACGGCTGATTTCATCGCTTTGGAAACCCAAAGCAGTAGCCTGTTGGACTCCTGGTAAGACCTGTATGTCGTATAACTCCCTCACCTCTCCTGTAAAGTTGAGCCATTCCACCACTGCTCCCGTACTCAAATCGATCGCCATCACTCCACATCGGGGAGAGACCTCTTTTTCGGCTAATCTGGTTTGTAGTTCTAACCCCATAAAAGTTTCATCTCTCGGTTGAGATAAGCCAACAATGGCGTAATTACCAGAGAAACTCAATCCTCTGACATAGCCTGGACAAAAAGTTACGGGTTGAAATTCTCCTTTATTCCTGTCGAGATAACCTAATTCCCCCGTTCCCGAATTGAGCAACCATAGCCGATCTCGATACCATCTCGGAGAATGGGGCATCGATAAACCAGTCGCTATGACCTCATTACTGGCAACATCGATGACACAACCTCCAGTCTTCCTTTTTTCTCGCCAACCACCTACTACATCAGACTGACTACAAGCAGTAACATAAGCTGGTTTTCCCTCCACCATTGCCAACCCATTGAGATGGCAACGGTCTTCATTGATTACTTTGCTAATAAAAGATGGTTTCCATAAAGGAAGACAGCTATGCTGATGACTGACTGTGGCTAAACAGTTCAACACAGTACTGACAAAAATAATCCGCCCTTGACTATCTACCGCGAGATCGTGGAGATCGAGATCTCCTGTGGTGTAACCAATGCGGGGGACATAGAGCTTATCATAATGGTTGTGAAGTTGTCCTGGACTGAGAACATTATTTAATTGCCATAGTTGATAGCGAGAAGCTAGATACAGTCTTTGACTATCTGGAGTCACATAAAGCCCCATAGCGCGGTCAAAGATGCGCTCAAAGCCAGAAAACTGCCCTTGAGGATTGACTCCCACCAACATCAAGCGAGAACTTTGGTAGGTAGTTAAGGCTAAAGAGATTTGTTGGTCGCTCAACCAAGACAAAAAGTTACGGGAATGGCTAACTTGGATTTTTAAGGAGGGGTTGGGATTTGACATCTACTGATTGTTGGCTTAATTTACACGACTTGGCAAAATTCAGTGACCTATAAGGAAATAAATCGCCTTTCAAAGATTACGGATTAAGTTCAAACTACCTTTCTTCGTTATGAAAGAGCTAAAATTGTCAAGTCCCGTGCATAATTAATTTCTCTTAATTAATTTGTGTCTAAATTTACAGGGGAATCGGGAAAAAGTCGGGATGAAATCGAGAAAGTTTTGTGGTCCAAACCTGAAACTAGCTTGTAGTATAATTAAAACTCAAGAAGTTAGTTGATGATTATTTCTTTGTAACTATATCCAAAGTGATAGAAACAAGTAAGAAATTCCTTCTCAATATAGATGTGCGATCGCCTTTGGAATTGTTTTAATGAAGGGGAAGTGAAGCAATCAAAAATTTTTATGTCTACATTAAACATTGGATTAACAGAAGAGCAACGTCATGGTGTAATTGAGTTACTCAATCGTGACCTTGCCGATCTTTATTTACTTTTGATCAAAACTAAAAAGTATCATTGGGATGTAGTAGGCCCTCAATTTCGTACTCTACACACCCTATGGGAAGAACACTACAATACCCTCACTGTCAATATCGACGCAGCAGCAGAGAGAATTCGCTCTTTAGGTGGTTATCCTTTGGGAACAGCAGCAGGATTTATCGAATACAGCACCCTTAAAGAACATCCTAATGATTTACCCTCTGCTAATGAAATGGTGTCTCGTTTAGTGCAAGATCACGAACAAGTTATTCGCAACCTTAGAGAAGATATCGACAAATGTGGTGACGAATTCCACGATGAAGGTACTGCGGACTTTTTAACAGGATTGATGGAACAACATGAAGAAATAGCTTGGATGCTACGTTCCTTTATTGAAGGTGAAAGTCTTAACAGTAGTGGAGATCGCTCAGGTACAGAAACTAAACCTGCGGTTAATGCATAATTAACCTTTTTCTCTTAAAGGGAAACAAAAAAAGGTAAATGGTTAAAGGGAAAAGAGAATGCAATCATAAACCTTTGCTTTTTCCCTCTAACCTTGGTGATTAGTTTAATCAAGATTTTTGGTAATGTTTTTGTCTCTTTGTTGCTCGAATCTTCGACCTTCAGGGAGAACATTACTTTAGCTCGAAGGGCTTGGTAAAACATGGCTAATCGCCGAAATTCAGACAGTAAATACATAAAAATAAGGATTGAAATATATGAGTAAAGAATACAAAGCTGAACGAACTATCACCGCAGTACTTCAAGAAGAAAAACAGGTAGATAATGTTGTGCGTCGCCTTATAGATCGTGGCGTACCTCAAGATCGTATTTCCGTAATGGGTCAAAATTTCCAGTCTCAGACTCGTATTGCAGGTTTTATCTCGAAAAAAGATGTTATTTTGGGTGGCTTGCGTACTGGTGCTGTTTTTGGTTCTCTGTTTGGTTCTCTTCTCAGTCTGTTTACTGGCGTAGGAGTACTATTTATACCTTTTATCGGTTCTGTAGTGGCTGCTGGGCCTATTACCACCGTACTTCTTGGTGCAGCTAGTGGTGCAATTGCGGGTAGTGCTGGTGCAGGTTTAGCGTCGGCTCTAGCTACTTTAGGAATGCCTGACGAAAAAGCAGCAATCTATGAAACTCGCGTCAAAGCAGGAGAATTTTTGTTGATGGCGGAAGTACCTGCCGATAAAACAGGAGAATACCAATTACTAATTGAAAGCGGTGGTGGCGAAGAAATCCACATTAATGAATCTACTTTGCCTCGTCCCTGTCCTGGTAAATGTAACGGAGTAGAAGATTTATCTCCTGAAATTCGTTCTCACCTTTCTGAAGCAGCACAGCAAGATTTTATTACCAGTTACAATACAACTTTTGATGAAACTGATGATGAAACCAAAGCAGAGCAAAAAGCTTGGGCAACCATCAAAGAAAAATACGATGAAGATGAAAATGGTGTATTTTCTAAATCTAAAGTAACAGCATAAAATCAGTATTTACGAAGTCAGAGAAAGCCCCGCCTTCTCTTGGTGTGCGTTCTTTCTGACAATACTTATGAAAGTAGTCTACAGTTAGGAGAGGTTTTAAACTTCTTCTAACTGGCTTATAGCTTACAGCTTATGGCTTATAGCTAGGAGCTTTGCTCCTTTATTAATTTTGATTAATTATGGTTGTTGGCGTTTGGATATTAGGCGATCGCTTAAATAGATTACAGTCTTCTCTAGAAAGTTGTCACGAGCAAAAGGAAAAGACTCCCGTAATTTTTATTGAGTCTAGTAATTATGTAAAACAGCGACCATACCATCAACAAAAGTTAGTGTTAGTTTGGTCAGCAATGCGTCATTTTGCTGAAGAATTAAAAGCGGATAATTGGCAAGTTACTTATGCTATTACAGAGGATTTTGCTACACCGTTACAAGAGTGGATTCAAAAAAATAAAATTACCGAATTGAGAATTACCACTCCTTGCGATCGCACCTTTTTAGCTCGTATTCAAAGCTTAAGTTTAGATTGTAAAATCACTCTTCTTCCCGATAATCATTTCCTCTGGAGTCGCCAAGAGTTTCAAGATTGGGCGAAGTCTCGTAAACGCTTATTAATGGAAGATTTTTATCGAGAAGGCAGAAAAAGATTTAATATTTTAATGTCTGGAAAAGACCCTATAGGGGGTAAATGGAATTACGATAAACAAAATCGTAAGCCACCTAAAAAGAATTTAGAAACACCAGAAAGAATCTGGTTTGAACCAGATAATATAACCCAAGAAGTAATTAACTGGATACAAGAAAAACAGTTTTCTAATTATGGAGAAATAACTCCTTTTCAATGGGGAGTTACTAGAGAACAAGCCCTACAAGTTTTAGAGCATTTTATTACAGAATGTTTACCCAGCTTTGGTACTTATCAAGATGCTATGGTCACGGGAGAATATACTATATGGCATGGGTTAATTTCTCCTTATCTTAACTTGGGTTTACTGCAACCTTTAGAAGTTATCAATGCAGTAGAAAAAGCCTACTATGACAGAGAATTACCCTTAAATAGTGTTGAAGGATTTATCAGACAAGTATTAGGCTGGCGAGAATATATGCATGGACTTTACTATCATTTTGATGCTGATTATAGTCAAAATAACTGGTTTGAACACGATCGCCCTTTACCAGAATTCTTTTGGGATAGTTCTCAAACTAATCTTAATTGTCTCAAACAAACTTTAATTCAAACCGAAAAAACAGGCTACGCTCATCATATTCAAAGATTAATGATACTAGCTAATTTTGCCCTGATTACTGGTATTAATCCCCAAGAAATAGAGTCTTGGTTTCACAGTGTTTTTATTGATGCTTATGATTGGGTAATGCAAACTAATGTGATTGGAATGGGTATCTTTGCCGATGGAGGAATGTTAGCATCTAAACCATACGCAGCCTTAGCAAATTATATCAATAAAATGAGCGATTATTGTAGTAATTGCCAGTATAACAAAAGCGATCGCCTTACAGAAAAAGCCTGTCCTTTTAATTACTTTTATTGGGATTTTATCGCCCGTCATCGAGATAAATTAAAATCTCTTGGTAGAATGAATTTAATTTTAGGTAATCTAAAAAAAATTTCTGAAGAAGATTTGAAAACTATGCAAGAATTAGCCCAGAAATTTGAATTTTCAAAGTAAAGTTCTGATGTTCACTTATCTTTAATTTAATCTAGCCATGCCATCAAGCAAACTAGATGGAAAAACATTAATACAATTAACACAGCACCCTGATAGATTATAAAGCTTCAAAAGCCAGACCTTCTTCGATAAAATTAGGAAGATTAGCTCTAATATTTTCTCTTTCTTCTCCAGTAGTAAACAAGTAAGTGCCTGGTAAATCGCTATTTTGAAAACGAGAAAACTCTGTTCCCAACCCAGAACTAGCACTATACACATAGAAAGCTAATCCTTCTTCAATAAAGCTTTCAGCAAAGTTTTCATTGATATTGACTCTTTCTGATTCCCCTACAAAAACGTAAGTACCTGACACAATTTGACTTTGAAAACGATATAAAGGAATCAAATCATCGCCTGGACTAATAGCTGCATTAAAAGCAACTCCCTCGTTAATAAAGTTAGGAAAATTATCGAGAATAGTATTTTTTTCTTCCGTTCCCACATAAATGTAACTTCCAGGTGTGTTGGAGTTTTGCAAGCGATAAATAGAAGTAGAAACTCTTATATTAGAAACATCAATAGTTATACTTCCCCCTGCACCTTCTCCGATTTCTCCATTTCCGTCAGAAAAAATTTGAGTAATATCTACACCTTCATTATTGCTAGGGATTAACTTAGAATTATCTATTGTTAGAGCTTCAGAAGCAGTAATTTCGATGTTACCACCTCCTACTTCTCCTTCTCCTTCTCCTACACTATTACTAATAATAACGCCTGTATTTCTTAAAGTAAGATTGCCAGTAAAAACATTAAGATTTCCCCCATCAGAAGCAATAGAACTACCGCTATCAACGAGTAATAAATCATCAACCCGAAGATTAAGATCGTTATTAACTCCACCAATAATGCTGCTAGCCTCATCTAGAGTGAAATTTTGAGCATCGAGTTCAAAGCTTCCGCCATCATCACCAGTAACAGTTAATTGAGAATTAGCCGTAATATTAATATCTCCTTTGGCGATTTCTTCAGGAAAACTCAGATTACCCTCTTCAATATTGACTATTCCTGAATCACTTAAAGCACTCAATGTAATTGCTTCTGAAGATAACTTACTATCACTAATATTGATATCTCCACCAATTAAAGCTAGGTTATCGCCAAAAAACTCCGCATCTTCGTCAGAATTAAGACTGCTATTGAGATTCACTTCGATTGCTGTAGGGTTATCCCCAAAACTTAAACCAATGGGAATCTCGCTACTCAATAAAGTTTGAGACTCGTTATCATTAGCATTAAAACTAATATCGTCGGGAAATAAAATACTGTCTGCGGTGCTAGCAACAAAGTCGCCATCAATATCTAAACTAGCCCCTAATTCAAAAAGGATTCCTGCGGGGTTAATTAAGAATAAATTAGTGTCGTTTTCAGTTTTGATGAAACCATTAATTTCAGTGAGCGAATCTCCCGTAACCTTAATAAAAATATTGTTGACATCTTCTGTATCGGTAATAAATACCTCTTCATTAGTAGGAACAGAAAACTCTGTAAAGTTATAAAATAAGTTCGCGCCTTCTCTAGTTCCCCCAGTGAGTGTGCCATCAGGGTTAATACTGCTAGATACGGGTTCATTCATGATATTTTAAAAAGCTAGGACTTAATAAATTAGAGTTGTAGTTTTTCGCTGTCACAAAAATAGTAAGTTGTCGTATTTCCCTGATTTGACTAATAGTGAAAATAATTAATTATTTATTGATTTATTGAAGAGAAAATACTATAAACAATTTAACTCAATCTCAATCCTATTTTCCTCATTGATTTTACTGAGCTTAATTTTAAAAATTTGTTGATTTCAGTATAATTTACCTTTTCAAGAGAGTCAGAAAAATATTTTTTAAGCTTACTTCAAAAACAGGGTTATTTCAGGCTAAAAAGTGTCAACATTTGCTCTAGTTCAAATCCACATTTTTGGAGTAAAACATTTTTTCTCCTAGATTCAATAATTTTTCTCCAAAGTTTAGTCCTATTTTTAACCGAATGCTCTCTTTTGCATTTAAAATAGCTTTTGCATAACATCTAGTTATTAATTTGTTAACTTAGAGATCGCCTAAAAACGTGTTTTTTGAATTCGCCAACAGTATCAGATTCTTGGATTAACGTCTCTGCCAAAAGGAATCTTCCCACAAAGCAATGGACTTTCTTTTGGAGAAAGTGAATGGAGACAATTTAGTGTAGTAGAATGAACGGTTGTTGTACTTGGCTACTCGACGACTGTGATAGAACGCTATACCCTGCCCGAAATGGGCGAAATTTGGACTGATACGTATAAATTAAAAACCTGGCTAGAAGTAGAAATAGCAGTTTGCGAAGCGCAAGCAGAACTGGGTTATACTCCCGCCGAAGCCGTAGAGGAAATTAAAGCCAAAGCTGATTTCGATCCTCAGCGTGTTTTAGAAATTGAAGCGGAAGTACGTCATGATGTAATTGCTTTTCTAACCAACGTTAACGAATATGTAGGGGATGCAGGAAGATATATTCATCTAGGCTTAACCAGTTCTGATGTTTTAGATACTGGGTTAGCTCTGCAAATGGTAGCCAGTGTCAATCTAATTTTAGAAAAACTAGAAGAACTGATCCAAGCCATTCGCTATCAAGCACAGCAACACCGTTATACAGTAATGGTAGGACGTTCCCATGGCATTCATGCCGAACCTATTACCTTTGGTTTTAAACTCGCTGGTTGGCTGGCTGAAGTCTTACGAAATCGCGATCGCCTGGTAAGATTGAGACAAGACATTGCAGTGGGTAAAATTTCAGGTGCAGTGGGTACTTATGCTAACGTCGATCCTAAAATAGAAGCGATCGCTTGTCAAAAGTTAGGTTTAGAACCCGATAACGCCTCCACCCAAGTTATATCCCGCGATCGTCATGCAGAATACGTGCAACAATTAGCCTTATTGAGCGCATCTATTGAAAGATTTGCTGTGGAAATTCGGAATCTACAACGCACTGATGTTTTAGAAGTCGAAGAATTTTTCTCTAAGAAGCAAAAAGGCTCTTCTGCAATGCCTCACAAGCGCAACCCCATCCGTTCGGAAAGACTTACGGGAATGGCAAGGGTAATTCGCGGAAACGCCGTAGCAGCCCTAGAAAATGTCGCTTTATGGCATGAGCGAGATATTTCTCATAGTTCCGTAGAAAGAGTTATCTTACCCGATAGCTGCATCTTAACTCACTTTATGCTTAGAGAAATTACTGGTTTGGTGAAAAACTTGCTGGTGTATCCCGACAACATGAAACGCAATATGAATGTTTACGGTGGGGTAATTTTCTCTCAAAGAGTTTTACTTACTTTAGTAGAAAAAGGCATGAATCGCGAGGAAGCTTATAGTGTAGTGCAAGGTTGCGCTCATACAGCTTGGAATACTCAAGACGGTGACTTCCGCAAATTAATAGAAGCGGATGAGACTATTAATAAAATGCTCTCTGCCGAAGAAATATCGACTTGTTTCGATCCTAATCATCATCTGAAAAATCTTGATGAAATTTATCAGCGTTTGGGAATTTAATTAAAACTGTTAGCTGTTAGTTTTTAAAAGCTTAAAATTAATAATAATTAAAGCGATCTCTTATTTTAATAGGGCGATCGCTATTTTTTATTAATAGTATCAAAAGATGATAGTCTGGTATTTGCTAAGGTAATCAGGAATTAAAAGTGAAAATAAAAAGTTTCTGACACAGAATGATATAGTTCCCCCTGCATATTTAGCATATTATCCGTCAAACGAATTATTTCAAGATTAGGAACAGCTTGTGGTCTTTGATGAGAAACTCTAGCAACTGCATCTTTAGGGTTTTCGTACAGACTAGTATAAATAGCGACCGCCACAGCACTTGAGCGACTAATACCTGAATGACAATGTATTAAAAGGCAAGAATCATCTCCAAATCTCTCAACAAAGCTATGGGCAAAATCAAGCGCACCAGATATTAATTTTGGTGTTGCCATTTTTAATCCTACTTGATGCTGTTTAGCAAGAACGTCCTCAAGTTCAAACCTTAAAACGCTGTAACGATCTTTGTTTTCCTTTGAGGTTATGGATTGAGGTGCGCCAACCGTATCACCAGGATTCATAATAGAAATTACACCATCGACTTCATTGATTATATCGTTGACTTCATCGACTCCACAAACCAAAATATCTAGCATTGGTCACAACTCCTTGTAAATTATTAAGCTGACCAACATCGAGTTCGCCAGAATGTTTCAAGCTCTATATTAGAGATTAAGAGTCAGAATTATGCAAGTTAAATGTGGATCGGCTTACAATTATTTATTAACATCTTTGTAGTTCAAAAGAAAACTAATACAAAATCATACATAGTATAACTGTCAATATTACCAAGTTCTTCAACGTAAATCTTTAATCTTTATGTATTTTTTCTATGTAATCTATTTTACTTAATTGTACCTAGACAAGAAACAACTTACTTTTTCTATTTTCAACTCTGCTTAATTCTCAAACGAGAAGTATTGGAATTAAACTTGATTGCAAATTCATAAGAAACGGTATTACTTTGTAGTTTCTTAGTTTTTATATTAGTTGTTTTACATAAATAATATAAAGCCAAGATATTTGTCTGTAAAGTTTATTGAATAGCATACATTTTCATGAAATTACAACTAAATTAGGCATTTCCCCTGGATAATATTTATCTTTCTCTGTAGCATCGTATAAAAGATTTCAGTTTAATTACTAATAATCAAATTTCATTTAACCTTACTAATTATGTAGATAAATATTTATTCCGAAACACAAATTTAATTTAGATAGTAGTTTCCATAATGAAAAAAAAATTGAGTAACCTAATTAAGACAGTTTTATTAGCCTTTAGCTTTACTGTTGCATCTTCTGAATTATCTGTATCTGCCATTACTTTAACGGCTTCTGATGTCGATAAAACTTTTGATGTAGACTGGCGTTTAACAGCAGGAGAAGAAGATAACGATGGTGGAACGATAGCTCCTATTGATTTGTCGGCAGAAGCTAATTTTACTCTGACAAACTTTGAGAACGATCGCATTACATTAGAAGTAGCATTGAATAACACCACAATACTTAGTAGTGGAGTAACTGAAGCAGGAATTACTAACTTTGGCTTTAGTGTGAGTTCTAATGCAACCAATGTTAACTTTATCGACAATCCAGATAATGGCTTTACTGAGGCGATAATTAACGGAAATGGACAACAAAATTTTCCTGGTGGCTTTAAGCAAATTGATGTCTGTGTTTTTACGAATGGCTGTAGTGGTGGCTCTCAAGGAGATGCTCTAGCAGCAGGAAATTCTGATGATTTCTTCTTAGAACTCTTTGGAGATTTTTCGAGCGGTGCTACCTTGTCTTCATTTCCCGTTAAGTTTCAAACAACTCAAGGCAGTTTTAGCTTTGAAAATCAAGAAATTCCCGAACCTGGAATGATAATTGCTTTGGGTTTATTTACTATTGGCTCTCTAGTAATAACCCGTCATAAAAAATTTTAATCTACAGAAAAATTACAACCCAGGAGTAAGATACTGTTATCGCCAATATTAGTCTGTTAACTTTTAATTGATGGGTTAAGGATGACGGGATAATAGAGAAAGATTTAATTATTGAGTTTATCCATCATCCTAAATCCTATTCGGATACACCATTTAAAAGTTCTGAAAAGACTTTATGAGCAGAAGGTTTTAAGCCAATATTACGCTCTAATTTTAAAGTAGGTTTTGTAAATTGGATTTAGGATCATTTTTCGATTGACACAACAATAGAGAATCAATAAAAAAATAGAGACAGCTTTGATTGCTGTCTTTTTCTTGAATAGCAAATTATTTATTCCATGTTTAATTTTAGAAATTAGCTTGTTTGGTTAATAACTCTGAGATAGTTAAATCAAAGTCAGATTTACCACCAAAAACTGTGCCGACTTTTCCTCTTTCAAAATGGATTTTGGTTAGCTGATAACCTTCTTCTGGAAGGGGTACATATCCTACTTCTTGGACAATATTGGGTGCTTGTTCTAAATAGTATTCGATTAATGCTTGTAACTCTGGATTTTTTTGTGCTGCACTAGAATTAATATAGATAAATAAGGGACGGGATAGAGGTTGATATTCTCCCGCTTCTACTGTTTCACGGGAAGGAAATACTGCACCATCTCCACTATCAACAGCGATCGCTTTTATTTGTTCTTTTTGGGTTTCATAGTAAGCTAAACCAAAGTATCCTATTGCATTTGGGTCTTGTTTAACACCCTCTACTAAAGTATTGTCATCTTCACTATCTAAGTAGTCAGTACGACTTGCGCCAGATTCTCCCACAATGGCTTCGGTAAAATAGTCAAAAGTTCCCGAATCAGGATCGGGAGCATATAAGTTAAGAGGGCGATCTGGTAGGCTGGGGTTAATTTGATTCCAACGAGTAATCGTTTGTTCTGCTTCTGGCGACCAAACTTTTCTTAGCTCTTCAGTGGTGATACTATCTAACCAGTCGTTATCTTTATTGACTACTACTGTCAGGGCATCAAAGGCAATAGGAAGCTCTATATAAGCTACTCCTGCTTCTTTACAAGCATCCATTTCACTAACAGATATGGGGCGAGAAGCATTGCTAATATCGGTTTCTCCACTACAAAATTTTTGGAATCCTCCTCCTGTACCCGACACGTTGAGATTGATATCTGAGCCTTGTGTTTTTTGGGCTTTAAAACTGTCGGTTACTGTCTTGGTGATGGGATAAACTGTACTCGATCCATCAATATTGATTGCAGGATTTTGAATAGAGTTTACATTACCAGAACAAGAAATTAAAGTATTTGCGATCGCTAAAGTTACAAAAAGATTACGCTTTTTAATTAACTGGTGTTTTTTTTTCATAACTAACCCCCATTCATAAGGAGTAAGGATTGAAGATGGAGGAAGGAGGATTTTTCTGATTCAGAAACACCCTAAGTTATCAACAAATCCTGGTTCCTTTTCCTTCACTTGACAGTATTCATTATTCCAAAAAAACCGATCCCTGCGGTTAAGAATAGGTTAATAATCAGTTATCAGTAACCAGTAATTCAGTATTTAGTTAACAACAAACAATTAGCAACTAACTACTAACTAAAGAACGATCTGTTAAGATTTCATAGCCGTTTTTAGTGACTAATACTGTATGTTCAAATTGTGCAGAAAGATTATTATCCACAGTTACCACAGTCCAGCGATCTCGTAGCGTTTTAGTCTTTTTAGAACCTGCGTTTATAATCGGTTCAATTGCTAAAGTCATTCCTGCTTTTAGTCTAACATTATGCATTTTATTAGTGCGAAAATTAAACACAGAAGGGGGTTCATGAAGGTTTTTACCTACTCCGTGTCCTGTATATTCTTCCACAACACTATAACCATTTCCTTTGGCATGATCTTCAATTGCTCCTGCAACATCTAATAAGAAGTTTCCTGCTTTGACTTGTTCTATTCCTTTATACAAACATTCTTCGGCAACTTTAACAAGTTTAGCTGCATCTTTGCCTACTTTACCCACAGCAATTGTAATACAAGAATCACCATGAAAACCTTGATAATATGCTCCTGTATCTACTTTTAAAATGTCTCCTGGACGGATAACTTTCTTTTTATTAGGTATCCCGTGAACTACCTCATGATTAATAGATGAACAAATCGAAGCAGGAAAACCATAATAACCTTTAAAACTGGGTGTAGCACCCATTTCTCTAATTCTTTGTTCTGCATAAGCATCCAAATCTGCGGTAGTTATTCCTGGCTTTACCAGAGATGTAATTTCTTTTAATACGGTTGCTACAATTAGAGAAGATGCCCGCATTTTCTCAATTTCTGGTGCTGATTTAATATGAATTCCTCTGACACTTTTTTTCATGGGAGGTAAAGCATCAGTTGTATTATTGCTGGAGGATTTAGTCTTAGGAAATAGTAGATTAGTTAAAAAATTCATTCTATATACAATGATTGTGTCAAATAGCACTCTTAAATTAGTGTAATAGATTTAGTGAACCTCATTTATTAACTAGGGTCGGCACGAAAAAGTGTTTTGGTTTGAAGCTCGGAGTCACGCCCGTCAGGAGAAATAGTAGCAATCATTTCAAAAATTGGAAAATGCATCTATTTTTCAGGTGAAAACGCTCATTATCTGACACTTTATTTAGTTAAAATAGAGGTTTAAACCTTGATATATATAGGTTTTAGATTTATTCAGCAATCCCTAAACAACTACCAACCATCAATAATGTTTAATTGATAAAGTGGAGCTACTTCTATAGCAGTACTTTAATGGGTTAGGACATTTTAATAGGGAATAGGAAACAGAAAATAGCTTAACTTCTACTGGTATTGCCATAACTTTTAGGAAATAATCAGAAATAAACCAGCAAATCCTTGGTAGCATCGCAACAGAAAACTTGATGCTAAGGATAATCAATCATGACTGCTCAAACAGAATTATCAACTCTTGCTAATTTAGAATTTTTGCCCTATTTGCTGGAAAATGGCGCAATCAATGAAGATTTACACAAAAAAATTGGGGTCTATGCAATTTTTAATCAAAACCAAGAATTACAATTTGTTGGTTACTCGCGGGACATTTATCTCAGCCTTAAACAACATTTAGTACGTCAACCCCAAAGCTGCTATTGGGTGAAGCTACAAACCATCAATCGCCCTAGTCGTGCGTTGCTAGAAGAGACTTGCCAAGCTTGGATTACAGAAAATGGCGTGACACCTGTGGGTAATGGCGAAGCGAAAGCTATTTGGAGTCAACCCATAGATGCCAAACCTGCTATGACAGCAGAAGAAAAGGCACAATACGAAGCCAGTGAAGATTTGCAAAAGACTAAGATATTAAAGAAGATTGCTCGCAGAGTGCAAGCAGAAATAGAGGAACAATTACAACAACGTCATGTCAATATGGATATCCGTTTTAACCCTAAACTAAAAGAACAAGGTTTACTGGATTTAAAGTAAATATTTTTAACAAAACTATGTGTCGATCTGATTAGGCTACGGCAGATTGTGACTCGTAAGTTGTACCCTAATAATTAGTATATCGATTTCTTATGACTGAAATGATGAATGCTGCCCTAATTAATAATCGCTATCGCATTCTAGAAACTTTAGGTAGAGGGGGTTTCGGAGAGACGTATCTGGTACAAGATATGCATATGCCTTCGCGTAGAAAGTGTGTCTTGAAACAATTAAAACCCATCGTACAACAACCCTCAATCCCTTTATGGATGAAAGAACGATTTCAAAGGGAAGCAGCTATTCTAGAAAAGTTAGGTGCAGCCAGTCCTCAAATTCCAGAGCTTTATGCCTATTTTTCAGAGAACGGGCAGTTTTATCTCGTACAAGAGTGGATTGAAGGAGAGACTCTGGCGCAAAAGTGGCAACGACAAGGCAATTTAACCGCAGAAGAAGTTATCAGGATTCTCACTCAAATAATTCCTGTATTAGACTTTATCCACTCCCGAAAAATCGTGCATCGAGACATTAAGCCAGAAAATATTATTCTGCGGAGTGATAATTTTTCCCCTGTATTAATCGATTTTGGGGCGGTTAAAGAGGCAGTGGCAACGACAGTAAAACATAATAGTAATAGTGCTTATTCTGCTGCTATTGGCACTCCTGGTTATATGCCTTCGGAACAAGCTGCTGGTCGCCCATTGTACTCCAGCGATTTGTATAGCTTGGGATTAACAGCGATCTTTTTGCTCACAGGTAAAACGCCTCAAGAGTTAGAAATTGATTCCCAAACAGGAGAAATTATTTGGCAACAATACGCTCAAGATGTCGATCCTCAATTAGTAGAGATTTTAAACCAAACAATTCGTTTTCATCCCCGCGATCGTTTTTCTCAAGCTAGAGAGATGTTAATCGCTTTACAGCCCAACACTAATCATCATAAATCTGGTGTGGTTACTGGCGCAACAGTTAATGTATCTCCTGCTGTTTCTCCTCGTAGTCATAAAAATTTTGGGGGTACAGTAGTTTATAAAGAACCTCAATCTGGTAATCAGAAAAAAGGCAATTGGCTGAGCAAAGTTTTTCTCTTTTTCTTAGTCACAGGAGGGCTAACTGTAAGTTCTTTTGTTGCGGGGTTTTACGCTTTATCTAATTGGTGGCAATCTCGTAATCAGCCTTCTCCTCAAGTTCAAGTAGAACCTAACGTACCCGAACCTGTTTTATTCCCGCCTGAAACAGAAAACACAGAACAAGCAAAAAAAGAAACAGAAGAACCAATTAAAGTAGGAGATTTAGAAAAGCCGAAGAAAGAAGAACCAGAAGCAACTGAAGAACTAGAAGTAACTGAAGAAACAAATACACCAGAAGAAACTGACCCTACTCCAGAGGTAGTAGTTCAGCCAAAACTTAAACCAAAAAACAAACCTCAACCACAAGCTGACGTGCCAATTGTAACTACTGGAACATCAGAAAATCAGCTTGTAAGTACTTTAGGAAAGCCCTCTTCTCGAAGAAACGAACCGCAAAGAAACAGCCAAGTTTTAACTTATAATAACGCAACTTCTAATAATATAAATCTTACATATCATTCCGATAGTAACGGTCGGATTAAACAAGCAAATGCTACTTTAAATCAAGACTTAACTTTGGGTGCAATGCAAGAGACATTGACTGAACTTTTAGGCGGAAATGCCTCAGCAGATGCTAGAAATAAGCTGCGTGATGTCTATAGTCGCCAAGCCAGTCTTCAGTCTTTTAGAGTTGGTGAATTACAAGGCAGAATTCAACGAGACTCTAAAGATCGAGTTAATATTTCTGTTTGGGAATTAGGCTATTAAAAAAAGATAGATAAAAAGCGATCGCTTTTATGGTAGGATAGCAAAAAATAATTACTGATACTTTTATTGAACAAGAACTGAGTAGAAAGTAATCAAAGGGCGATCGCTTTTCGGGTATTCTAGTAGGATGTTCAAAAATAATACTTATTGATAGTTCGATCTGATTTCGCTATAGAAAATACAAAAAAAGAATAAGTTATTCATAGCATCACAACCATCTTATTTTAATGTCTAGTCTTCTTAAGAAGACTTTTTTTATGAGCCAGGAAATTAATTTCCTGGCGGTGACTGATATCAATACAAGATTTGAATAAAATCTGTGTTTACTTAAGTGATTTCTCATAAATTTCCCTTCATCTCAGTAATACTACTAACAGCGCAAACCCTGATGACAGTAGGGGGGGGGTAGGAGGTTAGAACAAATATGTAAATTAATTTACTTAGTTAAAACAAAGGGTAAAATAATGAAGAATTTGCAATCTCTAGTCAAAGTTGCTGCTGTATTTGGTGTCGCTACTGCTACGACTTTTTCTGTTACTCAACCAGCAAAAGCGATATTGGTAAATACTTTTGAATTTACTGATGAAGATGGTCTAGGTACGGGAAGAGTTCCAGGGGAAAAAGTGACAGGTACAATTACTTTTGATAGCCTTAACCCTGGTGATAGTGCAACAGGTGTAGCTGCGGATAGTGTAATAGTAACGGAGATTCCAGACTGGTTGGACAGCTTGGTTACTATTAATGAGGGAGATGAGTTTGTTACCAGTCCTTTTGTTGATAATGCTCAGTATGTGAATAACTTCAATATTGCAAGTGGAACAATAGTTGATGCGGAATTTAGGGCTTGGACTTCAACCTCATCAGCAGATCCTTTATTACAAGTATGCAATACAAGTGTATCAATATGTGGGTTCGATTTTCTCGGTGAGACATCTCCATCTCAATTTGCAAGAGACGAAGATTTTAGCTCATTAACCTTTTCAGTATCTTCATCATCAGTTCCTTTTGAATTTTCTCCCTCTTTAGGATTGCTTTTAATGGGTGGTGTATTTGGTATGGCTCGCTATGCAAAAAGCCGTAAAGCAATTAAGTTAATTGATAGTTAATTATGTAAGATTCGATCCCCCCTAGCCCCCCTTGCAAAAGGGGGAATAGATAATAGTTTTCGTCAACGAATTTTAGTTAACAAAATGATATGAGCTTTCATTAATTTAAAATCTAAATGTTCATTACTAAAGTAAAAAAGTCCCCCTTAATAAGGGGGATTTAGGGGGATTAAACATTCTCTAAATCTAAACTATCTAACTCTGCCAATAACAAGGCTTCTACTTCATTTTCTGAAAGAACTTCAAGATCATTCGTTTCAGATTTATTTTCAATACTTAGATGAATTTTGCTTTTTATTCTCTACAAATAAAATAGAAAGTAAATAATTAGTAATTTCTTTTATATTAGGATAATTATAGGTAACGCTTGCTGATAGTTTGACATCATAATTACACTGACAAACATTAAGCAACTTACTATTGCGATCATAACTTAAATCTATTCCTTTAGGAATAGGTACAAATTCCCCTAGCAGACAAGCCCAAAAACAACCCAATAAATAACGAGGCTGCGACAACTGCAAAATTACCCGATCTTGCGGTTTTAACCCCTGTTGTCGTAAACCAGCAAAATCGTCTCAGCTTCCGCTAATAACTGATTATAAGACTGAAAATCTGTTACTTTATGCTCATTTTGGTAAACAATCCCCCTATATTGAGATGCGGATTGCCGAAGAATCTGTGACCAACTGTTTTTGAATAAAGTATCAGACGGGATAGTCTCACCGAGACTAATTGAAAACTTTAGTTGCTGTTGCTGATAATTCTCCATCAATTAAGGGTCTTTCCCTCACAGCCAATATACTAGAGTAGATTTCAGAATAGCAAATTATGCTGAAAACTCTTACCCTCAATATTTTGTAGTTGAAAAATGATTATTCCAATGTTGATAAATAACTAATAGTGTAAAGCTTACTTATCTACTTTGATACACAATTTATAATTAGATACAAAAAAATAGTAAAGATACGAAGAAATCGCCAAAAAATTCACAACTTTTTGACTTTTTTTTGTTATTTGTTTAAAGTAACGGTGAAGTATAGCAGTTACTTAAAGTATTGATGAATTTGAAAACTTCCCAAAGAACAATCAATCCTTTAGAAAAGCTTAATTCTAATAACCTATTATTAGAATTAGATAGATTTGGAGCATTAAACCTCCAAAATAAGGGTTTTGTTGATACTGAACAGTTGGATAGTAGCAATAGTGAATATTTTTTGTCTCAAAAAAATCACCATAATTTTTCAACTAATTCACTAAATTATTTGTCCGAAGAAACTAAAAATTACTTTTCCAAAGAAGATGAATATTTATCAAATGAAATCCAAGTAAGCGACTTTGAACACGCTGGTGTTTGTGGTTGTTTCTCTTGTTGTGGTAGTCAAAGTGATTTTCAAAACAATGCAACAGAAGATAACTCAACTTTTGAGAATGGAGCCTCTTTTAATGCTAGCAATAGTAAGTGGCCTCAACCAGGTGGATTAGGTAGTCCAGTTGAAATTACTTATAGCTACAGCAATCTTCTTAATGGCGATATTGATGGCATTAACCCTGATGATGTTGAAGTCGCTATGGAAGAAGCTTTCGATGTCTGGTCATCTGTTGCACCTCTAAACTTTACAGAAGTTGAAGATGGTTCAAACTCTCAAATTCGTATTGGTTCTGATTTTATAGATGGCAGAGGCAGTACTCTAGCATTTGCTTTTTTCCCAACCAATGGCGATATTACCTTTGATAATGGCGAAAATTGGAGCGAAAGCCTATTTTTAGAAACTGCCGTTCATGAAATTGGTCATAGCTTGGGTCTCGATCACGAAAGTGGCACAGATGCCATTATGAATCCCAGCATTCAAAACCGCTACAACGGTCTAGGCTCAGCATTTTTATTACAAGACGACATCGACGGTATTCGCAGTATTTATGGCAATGGAAATGGCTCTGTCGATCCTTTGGGCGATGCCTCAGAACCTACTCCAGAAGAACCTACTCCACCTAATTCTGACTTTACTGGCACTAGCGGTAACGATGTCTTAGTTGGCAACAATCAAGACAATTTTATTCAGGGTTTTGCTGGTAATGATGATATTAAAGGCGGTCGTGGTGCTGATACTATTAGAGGCGGTCGTGGTGCCGATACCTTTACCTTTGAATCTTTAGAGGATGGCGTTGATATCATCAAAGATTACTCTTTCTCCGAAGGAGACCGTATTCAAGTCTCTAACTCTGGATTTGGAACAGGCTCTGGAGAGCAGTTTAGTTACGATGCTTCTTCTGGTGATTTGTTCTTTGGCGATGAAAAGTTTGCTGTTCTAGAAAACAAACCTTCTTTCAATTCTGTAGCTTCTGGATTTGTTGCTACCACCTAACTAATTTTCTAGGGGTGTTTTTTTTGAATCCCCGATTCTAGTTTTAAGAGCCTTAATTTTATTTTCTGATCGCGGTCTACAATTAGTGGGACATTAAATCTCCCACTAAATTTTTTAGAAAATGCTTAAAGGCTTCTGGTCTTTGAGAAGCCCGCGCCTAATGCTTACAGTAGGCGATGGTAGTTCATCACTCTTTAATCCTGAGATTAGTGTGATAATCAAGCAAATTTTCTGGTTTGATTACGCCTTTTTCAGTAATAATTCCCGCGATTAGATTAGCTGGTGTGACATCAAAAGCAGGGTTGTAAAATTCTGCTCCCTGTAGTTGAAAGTTAGTGTTACCTAGATGATAAATTTCGGCAGTATCTCTTTCTTCGATCGGAATTTGCTGACCACTGGATAACTCAAAATCAATGGTAGAAAAAGGTGCTGCGACATAAAAAGGAACGTTATGAGCCTGAGCGACAATCGCTAAAGAGTAAGTCCCAATCTTGTTAGCGGTATCTCCATTAGCTGCAATGCGATCTGCACCAACAACTACCAAATCAATTTTATTTTGCTGCATACAATGAGCAGCCATACTATCAGTAATTACTGTCACAGGGATATTTTCTTGTACGCATTCCCAAGCAGTTAATTTTGCTCCTTGTAAACGAGGGCGTGTTTCATCTGCATACACTTTTTGTAAACGATTTTCTCGATGAGCAGAACGAATTACCCCCAAAGCCGTACCGTAGCCTGCGGTAGCTAAAGAGCCAGCATTACAGTGAGTCAGGATATTTACTTTTTCTGAAGTTTTGGGTAATACTGATAAACCATGATCGCCAATCGCCTGACAAGTTTCTAAATCTTCTTGTTGGATTGTTTGAGCAGTTTTTAAAAGAGTTGCTTTAATTTCTTCTACTGTACCTAAAGTCTCGTAAGCAGTTTTTAACATTCGGGAAATCGCCCAAAATAGATTAACTGCTGTAGGACGAGTTTCTCTCAACATTTGAGCTATTCGATCTAATTCTTGAAGTAATTTATGGCGATCGCTAGTTTTAATTTCTCTTGCACCAAGGTACATTCCGTAAGCTGCTGCAATACCAATAGCTGGCGCACCTCGTACAATCATAGTTCTAATGGCTTGTGCCATATCTTCACAACGGCTAATTTCCACTACGTTGTACCGTTGGGGTAAACGCGTTTGATCGATTAGCTTTACTTTATTATCGTGCCAAATTACAGGATAAATAGTTGCCGATGCCATAGGTACTTCTTGAATTTTGCTGACTAATATCTCAATAGTTTACGCTAGGTGGAGGACAAACGCATAGCGATCGCAAAATCTGAGAATTTCCAATCCCGTAAAAAACAATATAAAACAATATAATGGGTCAATAAAATTAGTTCGGCTATCGTACAATAGTAATGAATCAAGATCGCCTTCAACAAATTGAAACCAATCTACGTTCTAAGCGTATTGATGTGAGAAAAGCTACTTTAGATGAGCTGGCAACTATTGATTCAGAGTTAGCTGTGCCTATTTTAAAATTATTAGCTACAGAAAATGACTTTGGGCTTCGTTGTTTGGCAATGATGGGTTTTCGTAACCATCTGACAGACGATTCTTTTAGCTATCTCATGGATGTCTTAGAACAAGAGCAAGATTCCAGTGTGTTAGCAGAAGCAGCCAATTCAATTTTTGATTTTCGAGAAAAAGCGATCGCTCCTTTGCAGGATTTATTCGAGCGTTGCGACCATTGGTTAGTACGTCACACCGTAGTGGCTGTTTTGGTAGAAAGTGACGATCTCCAAGTTGTGTTTGATATTGCCAAAAAAGCCCTGGAAGATGAAGAGTCAATGACCAAAGAAGTGGGTATTTTAGCTCTGAGTAGATTTTTAGATACTCCACTAAAAGATGAAGTTTTTGCTATTTTTACCGAACTAGCGGTTGCAGAAAATTGGCGTACTCGTTGGCGAACAGCGATCGCTTTAACCCCATCCTCAGACCCCAGAGCTAAAAAACTTCTGGCTCAATTACGACAAGATGAAAATCATCAAGTAGTAGCAGCAGCCTTAGAACAACAATAAGTAGGGTACAAGGGTGTGGGGATGTCGGGAAAAAAGGCAACTATCAGAAATATACAAGTAAATGCAGCCTACCTACTGCTCTAAATTAGCACTTTATTCTGGGCTAGCTGTTTTGTTCGCAGCAGAAGTAGATTCAGATGATGTAGATTGAGTAGAGTTAGTTTCTGATGATTTTTCCTCGGTATTCTCATTCTTATAGTTAGACCATCTTCTACCTCTTTTAGAATAACGAGAAGTTTGTTTGCGGAATTTGCGAGCATTAATTCTATTTCTAGCAGCTTTCTCTTTTTTTGCGTTGCGACGTTTAGACATTAATTAGATCGATCTCCATTGAAACAAAAAAAACACCTCTGGGGAAATGTTCGTGGAATTAATCCGCATGATTCCCAGAAGCGTTATTAAATTTAAATAAGTTAAAGGCTTAAAAGCGATTGTTTCGACGACCACCACCACCAAAGGAACTTCGGTTTTCGCGAGGTCTGGCTTTGTTAACCTTAAGACTTCGATTCATCCATTCCGCTCCATCCAGAGCTTCAATAGCTTTATCCTCATCAGCTTCCGATTCCATCTCTACAAAAGCAAAACCACGGACACGCCCAGTTTCACGATCGGTAGGAATATGAACTCGCTTAACAGTTCCATATTCGGTAAAGACTTCATTTAAGTCTTCTTGGTTGACTTCGTAGGATAAATTGCCTACATAAATTGACATAAGATGGATTGTCTCCATGATAAATGTTGCGTTGAGAGAGACGATATGATTAGAATTCTTCTATAAAGAGCTAGACCAAAAAATTTGTAGTTAAACCCAACAATATTGAATGCAAATTCTATATATCTTTGTTCCCAGACCTTATGCTAGCATCTTTAATTGAGATACGGTTAAAAAATTTACCACAGAAATCTAGAATTTTTGTTAAGCAAACTCATAAACTAATTTAGGCTGTTAATTTAAAAACCAAGTGGGGTCGATGTAGTTAAAGCGAGCGCAGGGTTCTAAAACAGATAAAATGGTTTTACCATAACTACGGAAGTTTACTCTACTATCTAAAAGTGCCACAGTGCCTTGAGATTCCCTCAGAGGAATAAGTGCTTGTTGGATCGTCTTTAATGCTGTAGGTAAGAGATAGAGGCGAAACCAGTCTTGACGTTTATATTTATAGTGAGCCACCCTACTAGCCACTAGCGGATGTTCTAAAGATGGTAGCGGTAGAGTAGTCATAATTAGTAGTTGGGGTGTCACAATGCGATCTTGATGTTGTTTCCAAAATTGCCAACCACAGACTAAAATTCCATCTTTAGCTAATTCTGTATTGTCTACACGTACTTTTGTGCCGTATTTGGCTGCTAAAGCCGAAGCTACTTGTCCTCTGAGGGGGACATCTTCGACTAAGATAACGGCAGATTTTCGATTATTGTTGGTAAAACCCACTAGAGTATAAATTTTTGCCATTAAAGCTCGGCTATACTCTGGAGTATTGGCTAAAGGAAAGCGATCTGGCACAAATAAGCGAATAAAATCGTTTTGTTGATTGGGAGAAAATTTAACCGCTAAAATTTCAGGTAAACCCAATTTTTCTCGATAAGTAGGTGCTTTGGGTTCACGATCTAAAAAGCTACCAATCAATACTACAGGCTGCTGTGACCAAATAGATTTTAACGGGGTGGCTACTTCCCCAGGAGCTAAAAAAATCGTAAAAAGACCTTTAACGCGATCGCGAACAACCCAAAATAAGTTTTTGTGGCGGGATTTCAGGTTTGTTGTAGCTAAAGATTGCCATAACTGCTCAAATTTAGCTGTTAGATTACCTTCTATACTAATATCATTACAAAGCTCAATAATCAGCCTGATTTCTGTTTTCTCTAACCTGTAACATTCATAGCGATTGGGGGGATGCTCGAAGATTGATTTGGTCAGTTTTACTCTGACATTACGAATTAACTCGGCAAGCTCTTGGTTGTGGTGTAATAATTCATGCCAATCAGAGATTTCTACCCTATTAGTCAATTGTTGTCTCGTCCACTCTTCCAAATCATCAGCGCGATCGATAATCGTCGGTATGTTGTCGGGAAAGCTGTTTTTCTGGTATAAGCGATCGCTCAACCAAGTTTCAGGGGTAGTTAAGAGGATACGATCTTCGGGTTGCCATTGTGAACCTATTCTGACAGATTTATCAATTCCCAGCCAATTTTGTAGTAAGGGAATTTCTTGCTTTATTAGCTGTTGCTGGACTTCTTGGGGAGTAACAATAATAACAGACCAATCTCCCATTAAAGCTGGCATTAAATAACTAAGACAATAGCGATGGATACTACTTTCCGTTTGCATCAAAGCAGGATTACCCAACCGTAACGCTCTCGCTACTAAACGAGCCATCGTTAAATGGTGGGGCCATCCTCGATTTCCCTGTTGTCGGATAAAATCTCTTAGGGAAGTATGAACTTCTACTTCGATCGCATTTTTGCTAGTCAAGTTTACCAGAATTGATTTTATTGATTGCTTTCTTTTCAGGATAATCTCTAGAGAGCATTCAGTGAATGTCTGATTAATGTAGCAACATCGTCTTGTTGATGAGATTTTAGATTCGCAAAATAGGATTGAAATTTTGCGGATGTGGTGGCACTATGGTGAGTCAAGAGAGAAATGCGATCGCGCAGCGCCTCGGCTCTGCCGAGTCCGCAATTTTAAAATTTGTGTTCTGAATCGGGAAAGTTTCGATAAGATAAGTTAGATTCTACTAATTTTAATTTCTTAAATCAAATATGGAATCTCGCACTCGCACTATTCCTGTCAAAGTTGGTGACGATCTCACTGTACTTGTTCAAGCTAGAGATTTAGGCGGAGAACAAGATGTCTCTACTCTCTCTTTTCAAGGAGTAACTGACACCATCGAAGCTGTTACTCAAGCTCTGGCGACTAGCATCAATAAGGTTAAACCAGATAAAGCAACAGTGGAAATTGGCTTTGATATTGTGGTAAAGTCAGGCAAATTAACTACTTTAATTGTTGATGGTTCTAATAAAGCCAATCTGAAGCTTACTCTCCAGTGGGGTAAGTAATTTTAGTTATCTGAGATGCAATCAGAAGAGTTGAGGGATTATACAGTAAGAATAAAAGCTGGAAGCCAATCTGGAACTGGTTTTTTTGTTGCATCTGGATTAATTTTGACTTGCGCTCATGTTGTTACTGAAGGTGATGGGCGTAAACCGATTACAGTCATTAAGGTTTATTGGCAGAATGTAGAACATAACGTCAATATTTATAAGTTACGCACAAATCCCCAAGTAGATTTAGCCTTGCTAAAGTTTGAGCAGCCTATTACCGAACATCCCTGTGTTGTTCTAGATGCTTCTGTGAATAACGGAGATAAATTATATTCTTTTGGTTACACCGATGATTATCCTAACGGCGATCCTAGAGATTTTATTTATACCGATCTGACTGGAGACGAGCCACCGTTAATGACATTTCGAGGGGAACAAGTACAGCCAGGATTTAGCGGTGCGCCTTTATTAAACAAAGAAACAGGTAAGATTTGTGGCTTAATTAAAAGAAGTCGGGATATTTACACCGATCTAGGTGGTAGAGGTGTTTCGACTGCGCTTATTTTTGATCATTTTTTTGAGTTAAAACCAAAAATTATCTTGGATAACCCTTTTAATCATTTAGGAGGAAGAATTGATAATTATAAGTTAGTTTTTGGCAGAGAAAAAGAAGTCAAGCAAATATTTGAACTTTTAAATAATAATAATAGTGTTGCCATAATTGGCGAAGCAGAGATTGGTAAATCTTCTGTACTAAGAGTTATTGAACAGCAAGCAGTTAGTCAATTAAAGTCTCTTCGTAAACCTATTTATCTTGATTTAGGTAATATTTGTGATGAAGAAGATTTTTATGTTGCTTTGTGCGATCTTGTAGGTATTACTTTAAGTAAAGGCTATAGACTATCCCGCGAACTAAAAAAACACAAATTATTATTAATTTTAGATAATGTAGAAAAAATGACATGGTCAGGATTTACTAATCAAATCCGTAGTCAAATTCGCGCCTTAGCCGAGGGAGTGGATGCTTCTTTACGGTTAGTGATTGCAGTAAATAAGCCTTTGAATCGTTTATTTTCTGATAGTAGTATGGTATCTCCTTTTGAAAATATCTGTGTTGAAGAAATAATCTCTTATTGGAATGAAATAACTACTAATAATTTTATTAATTTCTGTTTGCAAAATAACTCCATTCGCTTCACTACAGATGAGATAGCTACAATTATTGCTAATAGTAAAGGTCATCCTAAACAAGTAATGCGATTGTGTCATCAGCTTTATCGCCAAAAATGCCATGAGTAAAGATAATTCTGTACCCAAATTAGATTTAGCCCCTAAACTGAAACGTCCTTTATCTCTAAGGAATCCTTTAGACTATTTACGTTTACTGTATTGGGTGTTTTATTTTCCCCAAGCTTTGCGGTGGTATTTAGATACTTTTGGTGGTGGCTATATTCCTGATACAGAAATGAGTGCGCGTAAAGGATGGCAAATATTAGGTCAAAATTCTGTTCAGCGTAATTTACTATTGCAAGGCGTAATCTTAACCGTCATTATCCCACCTCTACTATGTCAATTCCTAGAACAGATAGGTATTGAGGTTGATTGGTTCGGCGTGGCAGGGGGCGTGGCATTAGGCGGGCGGCATGCGTGGCAGGGGGCGTGGCAGGGGGCGTGGCATCTCGCGTGGCAGGGGGCGTGGCAACAATTCGTCCTGAAAATTGGTTAATCAGCACCCCAGTAAATTCACTTTCAATTCAAAATAAAAACAGACTATTTCCCCGTGTAACATTATTACCCTTACCCAAGCTAAACATTTGTTTTCAGAATTGGCTAATAAAAGATTGGGAAACTGGTTTATATAATCTCAATCAAGTTTTGCAATATTCTTTGCAATTTATTCCAGTAATGTCTGCTGTCAATCAGGTATTGGCGAAAATTCCTACTGAACAAATTATTTTTCGCGTGACTCAACTAGCTCAAAATCCTTATGATTGGAACTTACTGCGTTTCGCTTCAGCTTCTATCGAAGCCGAACTAAAATCAAATTTTATGGAAACTTTGGTAAATTTTCCGTTGTTCTTTTTTATTCCTAAAAATTGTAAACAAAGAGTCAAAGATAAATTCATTGCAGATATTCGATTAGACACTTCTGCTCGTTCTACTGCTGCTGGTTTTTGGTATCTTCACGAAAAAAAACCAGACAAGGCAACAGAAGCTTTTGCCGTCGTGCGTGATTTGCTTTACGGAGAAGAAGTCTTTATTTTGGCACAAACTTTAGCTGTGTTTCAGGAAGCTAAAACACCAAATAATATTGCTCATCTCACCATTCCCAATTTTCCCACAGAAAACTTATTACGCCCCACCACTTGGCAAACCATGAATAGCCTCAGAAGAGTAGTAGAAGATATTAAACTAATTCAGCACAGTGTTTCCCGTAATACCAAGTCTTTTGCCTACAGTCGCGCTATTGGGGAGCTAACAGAGGTAATTGATAACCAAGATACTATTCTCGAAGCAGAAAGAGCTTTAATTGTTGATATTGCGGAAACTTGGAAACAATCTTTAGAGAGAATTGGTAAGGAGATTGGTAATGTTACCATCACTCAACCAGTGCGTAATCCCTATGTTATTGGGAATCCCGTTACAGGTGGTTTATTTGTGGGTAGAGAAGATATCCTGCGTCAACTAGAAGCATTATGGATTACTGGTAATCAATTACAATCTGTGGTTTTGTATGGACATCGTAGGATGGGAAAAACATCTATCCTGGTGAATATGGCTAATTGCACTGGCGCAGGAGTCAAAGTTATTTATATTAATTTGCAGCGTTTAGGCGCAGTTTCTCAGGGTGTGGCAGAAGTGTTGATGGCAATTAGTGATGAAATTGCCACAGCTTTTAATATTCTTGCTCCTGATGATGATACATTTTTGAAACTCCCTCAACGCACTTTTGAACGTTACCTGAAACAAGTCATTGCAAATATGTCTTATAAAGGTTTAGTTATTGCCCTAGATGAATTTGAAACTATCGAAGAATTAATCCAACGGGGACAAATTGAACCATCTTTTATGAGTTCCTTAAGGGGTTTAGTGCAAATGAATCCCGAAAAAATCGCCTTTGCTTTCGCTGGTTTACATACCCTAGAAGAAATGACAGCAGATTACTTTCAACCCTTCTTTGCTAGTGTGATTAATATTCATGTAAGCTTCCTCAACAAAGGTGCAACTAAAACTATTCTCGCCAATCCCATTCCTGATATTCCCTCCTTATCAACAACCTCCGACACCCCCTCCTTAATAAGGGGAGCTAGGGGGGATCGAAATCCAGAAAATCAAGAATTCCTTCTCGACTATACAGGAGAAGCACTAGACTTAATCTATTTCCTAACTTCAGGACAACCCTATCTAGTGCAGTTAATTGGTTTTCAGTTAGTCCGCAACTACAACGATCGAGTATTTGAACAAAACATTTCCCACAGTAACACCTTTACTGTAGAAGATGTCGAAGCAGTAATCAATCAAAACTTCTTCCAGCAAGGACGTTATTATTTTGAAGGAGTTTGGGGACAAGCAGCCCAAGATGCACCAGGACAAAGAGATATTATTAGAGCTTTAGCTCCTAATTCCGAAGGGTTGAGTTTAGATCATCTAGAATCTGTAACTGGTTTAGAGAGAAAAACTTTAGAAACTGCGATCTCAGTTCTAATTCGTCATGATGTAATTACAGAAACAGAACAAGAGGGAAACTATCGCATCATTGTGGAATTATTTAGACGTTGGGTTTTAGATTTTGCTTAACGGTACTTATATCTTGTAAAGAATCATTCAATATCAAATTACGTCAGATTAAATCTCGTCTTACCCATAAATATCTAATACCAAATCCGTTTTAGAAAATCCCCAATAAATATTGATTGTAGAGACGCGATATATCGCGTCTCTACAGAGTTTAACGGTTCGATATTACAGTTGTTTTATATCCTCCAACAAATGATTTGGAGATTGATGATAAATTAGGTGAATTGTAGGGTGGGCGACGCAAAGCTAGTACTTTAGTGCAATGCCCACCCTACCTTTAGATTGAATTTATGTGTAGCTTTCCATTTATCAAATTGGTATTATTCATAAATATCTAGCTTGTAATTAAGCGATCTTATTGATATTACAGTTATCTTAGAACCGCCAGAAAAAATTTTGATATCGATCGCGTATCAGTTTTCTAATTACCAATTACTAATTATTTGATATTTTAAGTTCCTACAAAAATGCTTATTATTTATAATCTCCTTGAACTACGAACAGCCCTTAATAATATTAAATTAAAGGAAAAACAAGTAGGTTTAGTGCCTACTATGGGAGCATTACATCAAGGTCATATTAGTTTAATTAAAAGAGCAATTAGTGAATGCGATGCTGTAGTAGTAAGCATTTTTGTAAATCCCCTACAGTTTGCTCCTCATGAAGATTTAGCACAATATCCCCGTAATGTAGAAGCTGATTGTCAATTATGTGAAAAATTGGGGGTGAAGATTGTTTTTGCTCCTTCCGTAGAAGAAATTGGCGTTACAGGAGACACCGAAACTCAAACTAACACCACCACAGTAATTCCTCCTGAGTCGATGACTTCTGGTTTATGCGGTAAATATCGCCCTGGACATTTTATAGGAGTAGCCACCATAGTTACAAAACTATTAAATATTGTACAGCCCGATCGCGCTTATTTTGGTCAAAAAGATGCTCAACAGTTAGCTATTATTCGTCGTTTAGTTATTGACTTCAATCTTCCTGTAAACATTGTGGGTTGTCAGATTGTTAGGGAAGAATCGGGACTCGCTTTAAGCTCCCGCAATCAGTATTTAACCCCAGAAGAGAAAACCCAAGCGACTATTTTACATCGTAGTTTACAACAAGCAGCGATCGCTTTTAGAAAAGGCATCAAGGAAACTGCTAGTTTAATAAAAACGGTGAAAAACCAGTTAGCTACTATCCCAGAAGTTAAGATGCAGTATGTGGAATTAGTCGATCCCGCAACCTTACAGCCTTTAACGATAGTGGAAAAAACAGGATTATTGGCGATCGCTGCTCATTTGGGAAAGACTCGTTTAATTGATAATATAATATTGCGTCAGCCTATTGTGGCTATTGATGGCCCAGCAGGAGCAGGAAAGTCTACGGTTACCCGTCGCGTGGCAAAAGAGTTGGGTTTACTTTATTTAGATACGGGTGCAATGTACCGTGCAGTAACTTGGCTGGTAATGAATTCTCAGATTGTTGTAGATGATGAATCAGCAGTAGCTAAGATCGTTAAAGGAGTCAAAATAGATTTAATTCCTGGTAATACACCTCATCTTCCTGTAGAAGTTTATATTAATCAACAAGAAGTTACCCAAGCAATTCGCACACCAGAAGTTACGGCTAATGTATCGGCAATTTCCGCTCAAGCTGCTGTCAGAAAAGAGTTAGTCCAAGCACAACAAAATTATGGTGTGGAAGGGGGAATTATTGCCGAAGGTAGAGATATTGGTACTAACGTTTTTCCTGATGCTGAGTTGAAAATTTTCTTAACCGCTTCTCCTCAAGAAAGAGCTAAAAGAAGACTCTCAGATTTACAAAATCAAGGCTATAAAGATATTAATTTAAAACAGTTAGAACAAGAAATTATTGAGCGAGATAATAAAGATAGTAATAGAGCGATCGCACCATTAAAAAAAGCTGATGATGCTATAGAAATTATTACCGATCGTCTATCAATAGAAGAAGTAATTAACAAAATCAAGGAATTGTATTCTAATCTCTAAGCGAACATCTCAATCTGATACTAAATCACAAAATGTTGGCGGTAGGGTGGGCATTGCACTAAAGTACTTCCTTCGGTCGCCCACACTACTTTAAACAGAATTTGCCCAATCTCTAGCCCATTCTAAAGTCTTACGAACTTCTGTCATATTGTCAGCTTGACAGTATAGTCTTAATACTGGCTCTGTACCGCTAAAGCGAATTAATAACCAGCTATCGTCTTCTAAACGGAATTTGTAACCATCAATAGAAAGACAATCTTTAACTGTTTTTCCTGCTACTTCTGTAGGAGCATCTTTCGCTAAACGAGCCAATAATTTGGCTCTCACATCCATGCTAGCTAGGGGTAAATCAATACGGTCATATTGAGCAGAAAAACCTGTTGCTGCTTCTAATTCGCCGTAAATTGCCCCTAAATCTTTACCAGACTCCACCACCGCTTCTAAGACATATAAAGCAGAAAGTAAAGCATCTCTTTCAGGAATATGTGTACCGTAACCAATACCACCAGATTCTTCACCACCAATCATCACCTCAGCATTCAGCATCCGATCGCCGATATACTTGTAACCGATAGGAGTTTGATAAACATCACGCTCGTACAGTTTAGCGATACGGGGAATCAAATCAGAGCCACTCACCGTTTTAACAATCTCTCCTGTAAAGCCTTTACTCTGAGCCAAATGTTTAATCAAAATAGGGATTAACACCTGAGAGCTTAAAAAATTACCTTCCCCATCTGCTCCTGCAATGCGATCGCTATCCCCATCAAAAACTAAGCCAACGCGAATACTATCAGGATATTTTTTGACACCTTCTTTAATAGCGCGGAAGAAATCGGGTAAATATTTAGGTAAAGGCTCAGGCGCACCACCGTTAAATAAGGGATCGCGATCGCTGTTAATCTCTTCTACAGAACAGCCTAATAGTCTTTCTAAACCCGTAGCTGCTGCACCATGCATAACATCTACATAAACTTTTACCTTTCCAGAGGTAATAGCCGATCTAATTTTGCCAATATCTACTTTTTCCTGTAAACCAGCAACATAACTAGGCCAGGGGTCGAATGATTCTATTTTTCCTGATTTTTCGGGAGTAGGTAACTTTTTATCTAAAATTGATTCAATTTGCTGGGTAATTTCTGGTGCAACGGATCCCCCCATCGCACTTTTTACTTTTAATCCCAAATAGTTTGCGGGGTTATGGGATGCCGTCATTACAATTGCGCCGAGGGCATTTTTAGCCTTTGCAGCCCAACTAAAAGCGGGTGTGGGGGCATAGCCTTCAGATAGCAAGACATCAAAACCTGCTTCTTGAACTGCTTCGGCTGCTAGTTTAGCGAAATTTTCTGCCATAAATCGGCGATCGTAGCCCACAATAACTGTATTACTATCAGTAAGTTCCCCATAGTTATCTTTTAAAACTTTAGCAGCTAAGGGGGCTAACATTGCTACTCTTTCAAAGGTAAAATCAGCAGCAATTACTCCTCGCCACCCGTCAGTACCAAATTTAATAGGTTTAATAGTAAAAGCCATAAAATCAATATTTAGTAACTTAAAATAACTATCTTTTAGATTAACCGTTTCCCTTACGTTTGCAAAGCTATTATCAATTGTTTAAAGATGGCATATTTCGACCAACAGATTGATATTGTGTCTTATTTAACTAATAAGCAGACTAAACTATCTAAAATAATCTAGACTTATTGCATGAGTGCCAAAAATTTGGATGTGTAAAATAGCAACTAGCAATTGTGATTGTTAATTTATTTTTGCAGCGTAGTTTTAGATAAAAAACTACTGACTCTTGACTCGGTAACTCCATTCACAGGCAGCTTTAAATTAATTCTAATCACTTAGTTACTTTTTAGAAGAATTTGGGATAAAATCTGAATCCATATTTTTCAATAATTTTCGCAATCTCATTCTTTCAATATAGGGCCAGCCTCCTTGTTCTTCAATATCTTTAACCAAGTTATACAGATCGTTACGAGTTTTAGGTAAAGAGTTTTCAAACATTGTAGTGCGTATTTGACGGTGAGTTTTTTCCAGATCACGTAACAAAGCTAATAAAAACAAAATATCATCTTGATTTTGTTCGGCTAATTGGTTAATCTCTGTCGAGATTTGTTGAAGTTTGGCAGCCAACTCATTGCTTTTTGCTGATTCTCGATCCATTTTTGCTATATTTATTAATTGATTTAGTCGTAATCCTTTGATTTGTTCTACCTTATCATCGCGATCTGTAAAATAGCTTGTTCTTGATTTCCCCTTTTTTGTATGACATCGAACTGACGTTAAACAAAAGATTTCCCGTAGGCAAAACCAAACCCATCAAACCCAAAACTACCAAAATCGAAATATGTTGAACGGGAATTAAATGACCTTGCCAAGCTTCAACTATAGCAAGCGAACCACAGCTAGCCAGCATTACCCATTCAGTAATGAGTAAAAAGCGAAATGGGTTAGGGAGAAATTTTACAGAAGAAATCATAAAAACAGTTATAAAAAGAATCTTTCTTTAATTAAAATGCGAAGCTTCTCTCAATCGCCACTGTTGAGACTTAATTTATCACTTTGGTGACAAGTTACGGGTTATGGTAAGAGACTTTAGTCTTAGGAAAATATACTTAGTCTATCAGCTTAAGTAAGAACTGCTTTATTGCTTTAGTTTAAGAGCAATTCGAGACGTTTTTCAGATGATTCTTTTGCTGGCAATTTTTACTATGGGGTTAGTTCACTTAGGAGAAATCATTATGGCTAATTCCAATAGATTGATGATAGGTATTTATCGACGGATTTACAAAAGTATTCTAGAAGCAATTCCCAAACCACAAAAGCCAAATATTAGTTATATCAATGAATCTACCGATTCAGAAGATTGTGTAAGAAAAATACGTAAGGCAATCACTGAATACGAAGAATATTTAATGCAGTTGAATGAAGCTAGAAATCTAAAGATATTATTTATATTTTTATTTTTAGCCTTTTTTCTGATTTTTCCTATTTTTCCTATTTTTCTAGTTGTAGAACCTTACACAGTTATATCTGATTATATTTTTATTTTGTTAGGGTTTTTCTTACCTTTTTTATTAACTTGTATATATAGCTCTTATTACTGGCAAAGCCAAAGATACATCAAAGAAGCAAAGGTAAGATTAAAAAATTTAAGGATAGAACTATTAGACAGAAATTTGGAAACTTATGAAGGCAAAAAACGGTTAATAGTCAAAAGGTTTAATGATTCTAAATCGTTTATTAAACATATTCATCCAAATCCACAAAGATTAGAAAGTGTTCAAGAATGCATCGATCTAGTACAAAATAGTATTGATTCGTGTAAAGACAAAACAGAAGAAATAGAAAAGATAAATTGTCTTAATGAAGCCGATATCTATTTGTCAGAAATAGAAAGATTACTTAACTTGGAAATAAAAGATAAAAGACAGCAAAAAGGATTAAAAATATTTAATATTGTTTTGATTTTTATTTATACTATAGGTTTGATTTTAGTTATGGTTCATAGCTATCACAATCCAGATATTCAAGATAAAGATATTCCTTTTTTTGACACTCCTATTTGGGCATTAGTTTCAGGAGCTTTGGGGAGTTTGGCAGCTATTCTTTATAAGTTTTATACAGAAAAGAGAAAAGCTGCTTTTGGGCAAGAACTTCGATGGTTACTTGCTAGACCCGCTATCGGTATTGTCATGAGTATTATTGCATATCATTTCTTTTATGCTGGTGCAATATTTTTTGGTGATTTTTCAGGAGCAAATTCAGCAAATTCACCAAATTCAGATGAAATAAATAAAGGTGCTGCATTGATGTTTTGTTTTATTGTTAGTTTCAGCGATCGCGCTTTGGAAGCCATTATCGAAAAGCTAATAGATACAACCACTCGTCAAGATGATAGTACTGATGAGGAGCAAATAAAACTACCAGTAGCAGATGATAATAGTACTCATGAAAAGAAAGAAAAACTACCAATACATAGCGATCGCATTTAGGCTTATTGGTTAATTTGACGTTTAAAACTAATAGCTACCAGAACAAATACCTGGGAATAAGTCTTATTTTAATTACACAAAAAACCCGCGATTCTCAAAAGTTATACAGCAAAGCATTTACTCTTGGTTATCGCGAGCTTATTTTATTTGTTTAATCTACCTCTATCAATGAACCTTAAACACCTTAATCAAGATGCCAAACTTCTTTCTTGAAGAAAAAATAATTAAATCATTGATAATTTTTAGGTAGAAAATTCAAATTGCACTTACTAGGTAAAATCTGAGGATACTGAAGATTGTATTCCTAAATTTTTGAACTTAAGGGTGGAAAAGTAAATCGGGGTAAAAACGATTAAACTCGATTAAAATACCTGCGGTAACAGTTAAGAGAGCCATAATCATTACCGGAGCAGTAGAAAGAAACTTTTGTAAGTCTGCCATAAATTTTTCTCCATTAAAACAGTAAACTAAACCAAATTTCTAGCGGGGAGAAATCGGGATGTCAGAATTATTAGCGATAAAGTTACCACTGGTAAATTCACCGAAAGCTAGCAAGGGCCAAGTAGCAGCAGCTAACATTTTGCTAATTGCTAAAGGCACATCGATAATAATTTCCTTCATTTCAGCGTTTTTCTCATCACGCACAGCAATCAGATAAGAACGTCCAGCCCAGCCAATCCAGCCAGCTATGTAAAGGAAAAGAACGCTAGGGATAAAGAAATCACCGATGTGTGACCAACGACCATCTACAATCAAGTGGGGATATCCTTCAGGGCCACAAAGAGCTTGAGCATAGCGTTCTGCTCGAATTGCTCCAGAATTGGGATCGTCAGTAGTGTTTAAGTAGTTTTGAGATTTTTGTTGAAATGCAGGAGTGTCTGCACAGGGGGTTAATCCTGCTACGCCTTCTGCGGATGCCGAAGGAGCAAAGTTGAACCACAAGGTTACAACGAGGATTAAAGCAAACAATCTTTTCATGGATTTGTTTCCTTATTATTACAGGGGATAATGGTGTTTAAACAAAAGCGTCAAGATATCTCTTGTGCGCCGAAAAACTTTACTTTTGTTTTTTATTGTAAAGTAAAGCGTCATGACAAGATCGTTACTTAGTGGATAAAACATCCACAAGGTTGCTCTCGTCGATTTGTGCTTTCCTGGGCTGAGATTTATTTCCTCAGTAGGATTGCTCAAGAATTATTATTCTTCTAGATAAACTTATCAAAGGATGGCAACAATTTTAGCAATCGAAACAAGTTGTGACGAAACAGCCGTGGCTATTGTAAAGAATCGTCAAGTTTTGAGTAGTATTGTAGCTTCACAGATCGATTTACATCAAAAATATGGTGGGGTTGTTCCTGAATTAGCATCACGAAAACACTTAGAAAGTATTAACTTTTGTTTAAGTGAAGCGATCGCAGAATCGGGACTATCATGGCAAGATCTAGATGGTATTGCTAGTACCTGTGCGCCTGGATTGGTAGGGGCATTATTAGTAGGTGTTACCGCAGCTAAAACCTTAGCAATGGTGCATAATAAGCCTTTTTTGGGAGTACATCATCTAGAAGGACATATTTACGCTTCTTATCTGTCGCAACCAGAGTTAAAACCGCCTTTTCTCTGTCTTTTGGTTTCGGGGGGACACACCAGCATGATTTACGTTAAAGATTGCGGTCACTATGAGATGCTGGGTACTACGAGGGATGATGCAGCAGGAGAAGCTTTTGATAAGGTAGCCAGGCTACTAAATCTGGGTTATCCAGGGGGACCTATTATTGATAAATTAGCAAAATCGGGCAATCCCCAAGCGTTTCCCTTACCAGAAGGCAGAATTTCTTTACCAGAAGGAGGTTATCATCCTTATGACACTAGCTTTAGTGGTTTAAAAACTGCGGTACTTAGGTTAACCCAAAAGTTGGCAGAAAAAGGAGAAATTCCCGTCGCCGATCTTGCTGCTAGTTTCCAAAATACGGTAGCGCGAGTATTAACCAAAAGAACTATCCGATGTGCTTTAGACTATGGCTTAAAAACGATTACTGTCGGGGGTGGAGTCGCAGCCAATAGCGAATTACGAGAACATCTGTTAGCAGCAGCCCAAAAACACGATATTCAGGTTTATTTCCCCCCTTTAAAGCTTTGTACGGATAATGCAGCGATGATTGCTTGTGCAGCAGTCGAACATTACACTAGGGGGGATATTTCCAGTATCGACTTAAAAGTGCGATCGCGGATGCCTATTATGAATGTAAGAGAACTTTATCAGTAAGCAGTTATCAGACCAAATCCGAATTTTTGGAAATTACTGAACGTCTCTTGTGACGATCGAGATACAGCACACCAAGACAAAAAAATTTGTTCTACGATGAGTTTAATTGTTTTATGTGTAACCCGTCTTTTTTTTGCTTATTTTACGTAAACAGGCTCGATATTTGCTCTTAAATTTATTTCATTACCAATGCAGCGTAAGTAGTTCAGAATCTAATCCCAAATTTAATTGCAACTCAACTGTGATGTAGAAAAAATTATCTATGAAACCAGAAATTGCCAGTATTAAAGCTCTAAAATCTTTTATTGTTTTAGGCAAGCAACATCTAAGTCGCCTTCCTTTGTTAATCTTCCTCAATATTTTGGCTATTATCGTTTTAAGTACTTTAGGTATTTATGCCAGAATCCAAGGGAAAGAACAAGGTTTGGCTAATTTATTTAGCGATCCTTTTTCCAGCCACTATTTTTATTTTGGTTGGTTAACGGGTATTTCTGAGATTATTTGGTGTATCGCGATCGCAATTTGTCTATTTACCTGTACTTTATTACCACGTATCCATCGCCGTCAAATCTTTTTTCTTTCTAGTGGTTTATTAATGACTCTTCTATACATTGATGACCGCTTTCGTATGACTCTAATATTATCAGCTTTTTTTAATTCTTATCTCAAAGTCAAAGCTGCAATTTACCTAACCTATGGTGTATTGTTAGTTGCTTATGGCAAAAGATTTTGGTCTATTATTTCTCAGACACCTTACTTTCCTTTGCTGTTAGCTTTCTTTTTATTTGGTTTTTCCAGTGCTGCGGATATTGCACCCATCCAAAATCGAGGACTTCATGCCATGCTAGAAGATGGCACTAAATTAATTGGTTTAATTAATCTCACTGTTTACTTTTGGTATGTCTGTTACAGCGAAATCAAGAAACTTTATCGTTAATTACTGTATCTAGTGGCAATCAAGGCATTTTTTAGGTGATGTTTCGGGGGATCGATCGCTGATGACTGATAATTGATAATTGATAACTGATTACTGATAAGGTGATGAAGCAAAACCTCAATCCTGAAGCTACCGAAATTAAAGCCATATTCGATCGCATCGCTACAGAATACGACAATCTTAACGATCGCTTGAGCTTTGGTCAACATCGTATTTGGAAGATGATGGCAGTAAAATGGATTCATCCTCGCCCTGGAGACACTGCCTTAGATATTTGTTGCGGTAGTGGTGATTTAGCCTTTATGTTGGCGAAAAAAGTAGGTAAGCAAGGTAAAGTAATTGGTTTAGACTTTGCTTGTCAACAGCTACAAATCGCAGCAGAAAGACAACAAAAGAAGTTTGTAAATTTTCCTTTGCAATGGTTGGAAGGAGATGCGCTCAATTTACCTTTTGCTGATAACTATTTTCACTGTGCTACTATGGGCTATGGTTTGCGTAATGTAACCGATATTCCTCTATGTTTACGAGAGATTTATCGAGTACTTAAGCCTGGAGCATATATTGCTATTTTGGACTTTCATCGTCCCGACTCTGCTTTTATGGATACTTTTCAGCAATGGTATCTCAATAATATTGTCATTCCTACAGCGCAAAGTCTTAACATGACAGAAGAATATGCTTATTTAATTCCCAGCTTGGCAAAATTTCCCACAGGAAAAGAACAAGTAAAATTAGCTGATAATGCGGGATTTACTAAAGCAGTTCATTATCCTCTGGTTGGTGGCATGATGGGAGTATTAGTGCTAAAAAAATAAAGATGAGTCATACAATACGCCTGATGTGAATTAGCGGTGAGACCCCGCGTCGGCGACAGACGCAAGGGAATGCTCACCAAGACCCTTCGCTTGAGACTTATTAGTTCGTAGCTATAAGCTGTAAGCTGTAAGCTATAAGCTAAAGATCAATTCACCCATTTTAGTCTATAGGTATTATTCTCGCTATTCTTGCAGGGCAGAAAAGCTTTCTTTTACGACGATTTAGGCTATATCAAAAGTAATTTCAATTCACATTAGACGTACAATATAACTAATTAAGGCATTAATCACTAACAATTAGAAGTAAGAACTAATTACAGACAACTTTATTATCGCTTTGGAACTCACTAATCTCTGGATATTTGTAATTCCCCCCATCGCTGGAGGAATTATTGGCTACTTTACTAACGATTTAGCCATAAAAATGCTCTTTCGCCCTTATAGAGCTATTTATATTGGTAAAAGAAAGTTACCCTTTACTCCTGGGTTAATTCCTAGTAATCAAAAACGATTAGCACAAAAAGTTTCTGATACGATTATGGGGTCTTTATTGACTCCTACAGAATTACAAAAGTTAGCACAAAGATTACTACAATTAGATAGAGTACAGGGTGCAATTCAGTGGTTATTACAACTGGCGTTAGAGCAGATTCAATCAGATAAAGAACAGAAAACAGCTAAGTTAGTTGCTAATATTCTGAGAGATTTATTTGGGCAATCCTTACCGAGAATGTTACGTTTGTTAGCTCGTAAAGAAGATTTTTTAGAAGCTCAAATTAATCAAGTATTCGATCAAATACTCCTAGATTTTCAACTCACAGAAGCCCAAGCCAAACAATTTTCTGATTGGATCTTAGAGGTAGTAATTCCTCCTGATATGTTACGTCGTTTGATGATTGACTTTTTGACTGAGCGAAATATTCAAATTATTGATGAAGGTTTTCGGGAAAAAACTAGCGGTACATATTGGGTAGTCGCTAATCTATTTGGTGTTAGAAATAGTTTATTACGTTTACGTTCTTTTTGTTTGGAAGAACCAGCGATCGCAAATGCTCGACTCAAAGAATTGACTTTTTCTTTAGAAATTCGTAATCGAATTCGGAACTGGTTATTAAGTCTTTCCCTGCAAAACTTACCAGTAGCAACTGTCAGACAATTAAGAAAAACTACTAGAGACGCAGTTAGAAATTATTTACAAAACCGTGGAGCAGACTTTATTCATGGTGTTGGAGAATCCGTTGATTGGGAAAACTTATCAGCGATCGCACTTAAGAAATTTCGTTCTTCCACAGTGGTTAATAGTTCTTTGAATGTAGTTTCTCAAGAATTAGCTTTGATTTTAGACCGCTATTTAGAGAGAGATTTAGAACAATTAGTAACCCAAGTTATTCCTATTTTATCTATCGATCGAGTAATTATAGATCGAGTAATGGCAACCACTCCTGAAGATTTAGAATTAGCAGTTCAAGGTATTGTGAAAAATGAACTACAAGCGATCGTTAATTTAGGTGGTGTTTTAGGTTTTACAGTAGGTATTTTACAAACGTTTATTCTGTTGTTTAATTAGTAGTAGGCTGAGCAATGCCCACTCGACAATTATTGAAATTCTTACATAAGATAAGTTATTAAGTTATGTGAGTTATGAATGTGAGCTTTAGAATAGTTGAATCAAGTGTATTGTAAGTTTGTAAAATACCAATTGTCGCAAGATTAGCAGATCATTATTTTCTTAGTGAAGTCAATGATTTTAGTAATTCTGTCGGATGGGGAGTTAAGGGATTACAAGTAAGAGGATCAGTGAAAATCACTCTACAAGAAAAAGAGAGAATTGAAAAATTCATGACTGCTGCAAAATACAGTATTGCACTCCATAATTGCGAACATTTTGCTAACTATGTCCTTTATGGATTAAATTTATCTTCTCAACACAATCTATGGTGGAAAAGTTTAGGAGCTAATGTAATTTATTATTTACAGCCTACTCAAAGTACAAAAGAAAATTGCCAAAATTATATGCGTCAGCAAATTGCAGATATTTTAAACGATAATTTGAGAAAAGCCAAAATAGAAAAAGCGAACCGCAAACATCTTGAGTTTTGGTCAGCTAGAGGAGTTAGATTTAAACAAGATGATTAACTTTAGTTATTATTTTGGTCAATCTAATTGAATACTCGATCGCATTCAATTTAGAAAAGATTTAATTACTAACCTTCTTTAAAGCATCCAAATCTAAACTTTGTAACTTACTATAAGCATCATCAATATAACCTTGTCCTCGTAAGTATCCAGTATTCGCACCAGAAATAATATATTTAAGATTTTCTGCCGAAAAGCGATCGCGTATCTGGGCTACACTATTAAGCTGTCGCCACCAATGAAAAGTTTTAGCAGTATGGATAGGTGCAATTTCCGTAACAGACTTGGGTAATAAATGCCTTCCTGTAAACAAAATGCCTCCTTGCTGTTTCCAATAGATACAGGATGAGCCAGGAGAATGACCAGGAGTCCAGATAAGTTCTAGTTCGGCACTAATAAAACGATCTCTAAAAGAAGTGACTTTAACCTCTGGTAGTAAATAAGCCTCTTGCTCTTGAATAATTACTTCACAATCCAAGTCTACTTGAAGTTTTTTAACTTCTTTACCTATACTACCTCGATGGGTAATGATTAGCTTTGTAACCCCTCCTTGAGAGAGAATAAAATCACGATGGCTATCATGCCATAATGGACAATCGATCAGAATATTTTGGCTTTTATCTACAATAAGATAAGCAGTAGCACCTAAAGTATCCTTATTAGGAGCAAAGGCAAAAATCCCTGGCAATATAAAACGAGGTATTTTACTCTTGTTCGACTCTTTAGCAGCAATTCCTGGGGAGTTCTGGGGCATACTTAGTACAACTGGGTTTATCAACAAAATCTAGTTGCATTTTATACCTAAAAAATGAGTGCTGCTCAAAAACATAAAACATAGTGGTAAACCTGTCCCAGACAGATTGTCTGCTTTAAAAGGTAGAAGCTTTTTGAGGGTGATATATTCTTTATCCCAGAAATATCCTTCTTTTTTCTTTCTTCTTCCTTCTTCCTTATTCTTTACAGCGAAGCTGTGTCAACTTTTGATATTTGAGATGAAACTTTGGTTAGTTTTAATTTTACTTAGTATAGTCACTTACCCCATCGTACAGCGTAGCGTTAGTAACATTACCAAAACTCCTGTGTGGTTATGTTGGTTAGTAATGATGTTTCCTGCATTTTTATGGACTGCTTGGACTTCCTATTTTGGCGATGAAAGACCGATTCCCCTTCTTTTACTCTTAATTCCTCTGTTTGCTTGTCCCTTAATTTATGGTTGGCTAATTCAAATGGGAAAATCAACTCCAGAAAAATCCCAAGTATCAAAAGAAGATTCTCCTGCATCCAAACCAAATACTGCTGCTTCTCCTCCTTTGCGCCCGATTAATAATGAGGAAGAAACTACTTTAAGAAATTGTTTTCCTTGGAATATCTATTACCTACAGCATATTGATTATCGACCTCAAGCAATTTTGTGTCGGGGAAAGTTAAAAACTATCCCCGAAGAAGCCTATGACAAAATCAAAGATAATGTTGAAGGAGCTTTTGGCGATCGCTTTTTTCTGATTTTTCAAGAGAGTTTTAAAGGTCAACCATTTTTTGCTTTAGTCCCTAATCCCCAAGCTAAAGGGGAAGAAAATAAGCGTGATTTTGACCCCGTAACCCGTCCTGTTGTTGCTCTGTCTTTACTCTTGATGACGGCTCTTACTACCACAATTGCAGGGATTGAAATGGAGGGGTTCACTTTGGAACAAGTCCAGTCTCAACCAGATATCTTGACCCAAGGTCTATTTTATAGTATTCCTTTACTAATTATTATCTTAATTCACGAATTTGGACATTACTTCACCACATTGTCTTACCAAATTCGTTGTACTCTACCTTATGTAATCCCAATACCTTTCTTTTTGGGAACATTAGGTGCATTTGTGCAAAGGCGATCGCCAATTCCCCATCGTCGAGCATTATTTGATATTGCCATAGCAGGGCCTATTGCAGGATTTATAGTTACCCTACCAGTCTTATTTTGGGGTTTAACTCAGTCTCAAATAGTGTCCCTAGAAGAAAGTAATTTGTTTAATTTTGAGGCTATCGATCCTCGTTTATCTTTTTTCTTTGCTTTGATGGCTAAATTGGCTTTAGGCACTACATTAGAGCCAGGAAGGGCAATTGACTTACATCCTGTTGCGATCGCTGGGTACATTGGTTTATTAATCACAGCTTTGAATTTAATGCCTGTGGGACAATTAGATGGTGGGCATATTGTTCATGCTGTATTTGGTCAAAAAATGGGGGTAGCTATCGGACAAATTGCCCGTATTGTAGCTATTTTATTTGCTTTAGTTCACCCTTCTTTTTGGTTGTGGACGATTATTTTATGGTTTATGCCATTACTAGATCAGCCAGCTTTAAATGATATTACAGAACTCGATAATTGGCGAGATTTTTGTGGTTTACTCGTTTTAGGATTGTTGCTATTAATTTTGTTACCTTTACCCATGCCTGTAGCTAATTTGTTGAATATTTAGTAATAATTCAGTTACCAGTAATTTAGTTATCGGTTATCAAGTTGATAAGCTGACCAACATCGAGTTTGCCAGAACATTTCAAGCTATATATAGGGGTTGAGCGTCAGAATTATGCAAGTTAAATGTGGATCAGCTTAACTAATAGATATTTTTCAGATTTTTTTGAGTTGAATTTCAAACTGTCAAACTCGTGCGTGCTTAGGGCGAGGTTTCCTCAAGAATGTACTTGTCCTCGAATGGGGATAAGCTCCGTCGCCTAGTTAGCTCGTCAAACAAATATTACAGTCAAATATAGTTAAAAACACGGATATTTTTCTTCAAATGTAATCAATGATTTTACTATATTGCAGATAGTAGTTAATTGTTGTTATAAAAGTCTCATATCAGGTTCAGTTCCTAATTTATTCACTGATTCCTAATTACTAACAAAGTTAGTTGCTGTTTAATTATTACTGTTATGAGTCAGTGTCTTAATCCAGATTGTTTGGTAAAAAATTCAGAAAAGACACAATTTTGTCGAGAATGTGGAGCAAAACTCTTACTTAGCGATCGCTATCGGGCTTTAAACATTTTAGGCAAAGGCGGTTTTGGTCGTACCTTTTTGGCAATAGATGAACAAAAACCATCGAAACCTCGCTGTGTTATTAAACAGTTTTTACCTCAAGTAAAAAGTAAAAAAGGATTAGCTAAGGCTGCGGAACTCTTTGAAAGAGAAGCAATGCGTCTTGATGAATTAGGTCAACATAGTCAAATACCTTCATTGTTAGCTTTTTTTAATCAAGAAGAGCAACTCTATCTAATTCAAGAATTTATCGATGGGAATGATTTACAAAAAGAATTAACAATACAAGGAGTTTTTCACGAACAACAAATCAAAGAACTCCTCAATGATATGTTAGCAGTGCTAAATTTTGTTCACTCTAACAATGTAATTCATCGAGATATTAAACCTGAGAACATTATTAGAAGAAAAGAAGATAATAAGCTAGTATTAGTAGATTTTGGTGCAGCCAAAAGTACAGGAGGTTTAGATACTTCTAAGACGGGAACAATTATCGGTTCTGCTGCCTATATCTCTCCCGAACAAGCAGCAGGAAAACCTAAATTTGCTAGCGATCTTTATAGTTTAGGGGCAACTTGCCTACATCTTTTAACTAATACTGAACCCACAGAATTATTTGATTTAGCAGAAGGAGAATGGATGTGGCGAGAATATCTCGAAGATAATGATATTAGCTACGAACTAAGCCGAGTTTTAGATAAATTAGTTGAAGGCGCAACGAAAAGACGTTTTCAAACTGTTGAAGAAGTATTAGAAGCTTTGTCAAGAACGAGTGGTGCTTCTCACATTAAACCTACCAAACCCTTTATTAGCGATCGCTATCGTGTTTCCAAAACAGCACAGTATGGTGTAGTAGCCCGTCACAAAAGCTCTACAGTTTCCGCAACTAAACGTAGAAAACCGCCCTCAGTTCAGAATCTAAAACTTCAAGTAACCGAATATAGTTTTGTTACTGTGGCAAAAAATGATTCTGTGATTGTCGGGAGACATTCAAAGCTCAAAACTATTGAACATCAAGGAAAAGCTAAATACACGACTTTCGATTTAGGTCAAGAAGTCACCATTGATTTGGTAGGAATTCCTAGCGGTCAGTTTATCATGGGTTCTCCTGAAAATGAAGCAGAAAGAGGAGATAATGAAAGTCCTCAACATCCTGTAAAAGTACGTCCTTTTTTGATAGGAAAATATCCCGTAACTCAGGCACAATGGTCAGCTATTATGAAACAAAATCCGTCTCGTTTTACAGAAAATAGCGATCTTCCAGTAGAAAAAGTATCTTGGTTTGATTGTGTAGAATTTTGTCAAAAATTATCAGATCGTGTTGGTCGTGAGATTCGTCTTCCCACAGAGGCAGAATGGGAGTATGCTTGTCGTGGCAAACTAAAAACTCCTTTTCATTTTGGCAGTACTATCACTACTGAGTTAGCTAACTATAACGGCGAATTTACTTATGGTATGGGAGAAGAAGGAGAAAACCGCAATCAAACCACTAAGGTAGGTAGCTTTTCCCCCAATAGTTTTGGTTTATACGATCTCCACGGTAATGTAGCAGAGTGGTGTCAAGATACTTGGCATGATAGCTATCAAGGCGCACCTAATAATGGTAGTAGTTGGCAAGAAAACAGCGATCTCGCCGTTGGCGAGGCGCGTTGCGATCGCAATCCTCGCGTCTTAAGGGGTGGTTCATGGTTACATCTTCCTGGTTGTTGTCGTTCTGCTTATCGTTTAAAAGCCGAACCTAATAGTAAATCAGATGCTTTTGGTTTTCGGATCGCTATGGGTATTTAGTTGTTAGCTTTTATTTAGTTGCAGATATTCGATAGATAATAGCGATCGCTTTCTGTATTATAGGTTTACTAAAAAGTAAATTAGCTGTAAGCCATAAGCCATAAGCTATAAGCAGGGCTATTTCAACTGAAGCTCTCACTCCTTTAGGTACGCTTGCTTCCATAATTTGGGAGAGGCATTAACCCAAATATAGCTATAAGCGCGATTGCTATGGAAGGCTTATAGCTTATAGCTAAAGCCGTAGGCTTTGTAAATTTATGATTCAACTTACTCCTTTCTTTAATCCTGTATATATTCTTCACCAGTAACGAGAGCATATTCAGCACGGGTGAACTCTCTTCCCAAGTATGCAGCATGATCGAACATCGTAATCAAGCTGGGGTTAGGTTCTTCGATCGCTTTGACACATAGTTCTTTGGCTGTTCTAGCGGAAAAAACGGTTTCTGCGATGCGTTGTACTGTTTTACCCCTAGCTGCAATTACTTCTCCTGTATCGGGGTCTACAGCTAAGCCTCTTTCATTGATAATATTTGTGTAGTGTTTAGCATAAATCAATTGTGCTTTGCGGTCTATATAAATAATGAAATAACCGCCAGGATCGAGTTTAATCGGTCTTTTTGAGAGTTTATCGTCGATTTTTTTGATTTCTAATGTAAGCTGTGTCATTGGTCAAGCCTTGTTTATTTATATTTGCTCAAGAAGAATATTGTAATATTAACTACACTGATTATTATCAATAAAGCAAGAAAAAATTCGATCGACCAACCACCTAACACAGACAAACCTCTATCTTAACTGACAACTTCATCTGTGTTTATCTGTGGTCTCTACACCAACATTAAACAAAAGCGGAAAAACCATAATTAGGTACAGATTATGTCTGAACTTGAACTTCTTCCCTTCTTAAAAACAAAAACAGCTTTGGGTATATTATCCGAAACCGTTTTACAACCATTAACTGCTTTACTTTCTAAAATAACTATTGCAGCCAATGAAACTTTTATTGCAGAAGGTACTCAGCCAACAGGTTTATATATTTTAGCTTCAGGAAAAGCAATTAGTAAGAACAATCAAGAAAATCAAGAAGTTAGCTTGCTGAGTGGTTGTGCTTTAAATCTCTATTCTTTATTATTAGATCGTAATACCCAATACACAGTTACAACTTTAGAATCAACCGAGTTTTGGTATGTTTCAAAAGAAGATTTTCAACAGTTAGTTAAACAATACCCCCAAATCAATAAAGTCTATTCCCAACAGTTAGCACAACAAGTACAAAGTCTCACCGAACAATTAGAATTTGAACAAGAAAGACAGACTATTGTTAGACCCTATTTAGTTAGTAAAGCTAAACGGGGAGTTATTGGAAAATCTCGTTATGCTCAAAGATTAAGAGCGCAAATAAAAGCAGCAGCTACTAATAGAAAGCCTGTAATTCTTTTTGGTGAACAAGGTTTAGAAAAAGATAACCTGGCTGCATTAATTCATTTTGGCTCTAATGCTCGTCGAGAATTAATTATTAAAGTTGATTGTGCCACATTACAGGTTAGTGGTGCCGATTTATTTGGTAGAGACAAAGGTAAATTTGGCTTATTAGAAGCAGTGGGGAAAGGAACAGTAATTCTTAATAATATCCAACAATTACCAAAAGAGTTAATATCTGCGATCGCAGATTTAATTGAAACTAATCAATATCGTCCTATAACCAGAGAAGGTGAAGCTTTAGCAGAGCCAAAAACATCTCAAGCCAGGATAATCATTATTTCAGAACAAAAAGTACTTGCTATAGATTCTGTAGTCGAAACTATTATTAAAGTTCCTCCATTACGAGTTAGAAAAACAGATATTGAAGAACAAATAAAATACTTAATCAATCTCATTAGTAAAGAAAAGAGTCTTACCAAGCCTATTGTTACTCCTGAAGCTTTACGAAAACTACAGGCGTATGATTTTCCCAACAATTTAAGAGAATTAGAAACCATAGTAGAAAGAGCCTTAACTCAATTAGAAAGCTGTAAAGACATTACAGAAGAAATTGTTTGGCAATCCCAAAGTAAGAAAAAAAAATATCGCCTCAATCTTTTGAATAAATATCCTGATTTACGGCGTTTTTTGCGTAGTGATTGGTATCCAGATCGAATTAATTACTGGTTTACTTTTCCCTTTTTTGCTTTTATTGTTGCTGTCTTATTTATTGCTCCCCAAAATAGACAAGAAAATTTTGCCCTTAACTTCTTTTGGGCTTGGTGGTGGCCCTTAGTTTTAATTGGTTTTCCCTTTGTTGGTAGAATATGGTGTGCTTTTTGTCCTTTTATGATTTATGGAGAAATCACTCAAAAATTATCTCTCTGGCTATTTCCGCGACAACTTAAAAAATGGCCTCGTCAAACAGCCGAAAAATATGGCGGATGGCTTTTATTTGGTTCATTCGCTTTAATTTTACTCTGGGAAGAACTGTGGAATTTAGAAAATACAGCTTATCTTTCAGCTTGGCTACTATTGCTAATTACCGCAGGTGCTATGATTTGCTCTGCTATTTTTGAAAGACGTTTCTGGTGTCGCTATTTATGTCCTATTGGGGGGATGAATGGGATGTTTGCTAAACTTTCAATTACTGAATTAAGAGCGCAGCAGGGTACTTGTTCGGCAGAATGTACCACTTATCAATGTTATAAAGGAGGCGCAGCTAAAGGAGAAGGATTAGAAACTGCTGGTTGTCCTTTATATTCCCATCCCGCACAACTTGAAGACAATAAAGATTGTGTTTTATGTATGACTTGTTTAAAAGCTTGTCCCCATCGTTCGGTAGAATTTAATTTACGTCCTCCTGGTATCGAATTATGGACAAGTCACGTCCCAAAAAGTTATGAAGTAGCCCTGTTATTCTTATTATTAAATGTGGTATTTCTACATCGTTTACCAGAAATTGCTACTAGATTTAATTTAGATTGGCATTTAGATATCTTCACCGAACATAGTATAATTGCGATCGCGGTTCTATTTTTACCTGTTATCTTGCCGATAATTGGTCATCAAGTAGTTAAATTACTAGCAAAATTAAACCAACAAAAATCGAAAACATTTATCGAACTTGCTTACGGTTACTTACCATTGGTATTGGCAGGAAATCTCGCTCACTATTTAACATTAGGGCTTAATGAAGGTGGTCGTATCTTACCCGTTACTTTAGCAACTTTTGGTATTAGTAGTATTAATCTTCCTGTATTAGTAGCTCATCCTGCTGTAATTGCTTTTTTGCAAGGAACAACTTTAATTGTTGGTGTTTTATGGTCAATATTATTAACTCAGAAAATAGCCCGTAAACCAATTAAATTTTTGCTTCCTCAACATTTAGTTACTATTGCTTTGGCGATTATGATGGGACAGATAATAATTGGTATTGCCTAAAATAAATAATCTAAAAATTAAAATTAATTTACAGTTAATAGAATATTTGTGCCATTTGTCTTGATTTCATACTTTAGTTTGTCAAAGTCATAGAAAATATCATTAATAATATTTTCTACTGTTTTTATTTTTTT
>NZ_LR213771.1 GCF_900659865.1 Hyella patelloides LEGE 07179 | reverse complement strand
TTGGTAGGGTTGGTAAAAGGTTAATGGGTAAAGGGAAAAGGAATGTAAAAATAACCTTTTCCCCTTCCCCTTTGTCCTTTCCCCTCACCTCACTCTCGCTCCAATAATTGTTAACCGAACAGTATTGACCCATAGCTTTAGTTGCTCGTATCGCAGTACTTCTTTCTTTGGGGGTAAGTTAGATCTTAGTTGCTTTACACCCTCAATGAAGATTAGAACGAAAATCACGTTCATAAACCATATAAAAGCAAAGCCATAACTAATCATCGTTTTGATACATTCATATACATAGACATATTGGCTGAGATAATTTGAGTCAATTAACCGAAGACAAAAACTCAGAATTTTTTTATCTTAGAAAATAAGAAAAGAGGCATAGCGTAATAAACACTAATACCTCTAAGTCCCACGAACTGTGAACCACCAGCGCGTCAGTGATTAAATGATTCGCTGGCTGGACCTGTAAACGATAGCAAACCTTTTACAGGTCATTCTGAATTTACCACTTTATATTTCAATTGCGCCACTTTTTCATCTAGATATTGTAACTTTAATCTAAACATTTTAACTTTGCTTCTATTTTGTTGCACTCATCTGTAGATGTGAATGCTTTCACTCGACTATTGTCTATACTGAATAAGACTTATTTTTTGCGAGACTTTTGTGAGAAGACCAGAAGACATGACCTTTTAATCGCTTTTTAAGCCTTATTACCTAGTTTTCTGCTTTTTCTTCAGACAAGACCCCTAAAAACACAGTTAATATCAGACCCCTCTGAGAAAACTGTGGTATCTTAAATCAAGTAAAGATAAGTAACAAAGATTAGAAAACCTCCTAGGATTTTATTGAGCTAGTGACATCATCTCCTTCTAAGTATTCCTCCCAAAACCCAAATAGTGTTGTAATTTCCTTAGCCACCCCAGAGCGAGAGCATCAAGCTTGGTGGGTATTCGGTGCAGCCTCCTTTTTAGTTTCTGTACCTGTCTTTTTTCAAGCACCTATTGTTAGGCTATTTCCCTCAATTAGTCTTTTGCTAACTTTGGTATGGGTTGTTTTAGGATGGTTTCTGTATCGACGCTCTCAGACTCGCTGGTGGGGAGATCTAATTCTTGGTTTCAGTTGGAGTTGGCTAGCGGGTTCGATTTATTGGGGTTGGTTTCGTTGGGAGCCTTTAATTCATCTTCCCATAGAAGCTGTTGGTTTACCTTTTGCTTTATTGTGTCTGTGGCGTGGTTGGGGTAAAGTAGGCAACTATTTTTATCTTGGCTCGTTACTGGGAACAGCTATTACTGATGTTTATTTTTATTTGACAGATTTAATTCCTTACTGGCGTAAGTTGATGGATGTCGACCCTGCTTTGGCTTCCCCAATTTTAAAATCGGCTTTGGCTCAGATGCAAACGCCTTGGGGTTTGAGTTGGGCAGTTGTCTTAGTAAATTTATTGTTGGGTATTACTCTCTGTGCATTACAAAATCCCAAGCTTCATTGGTGGGCTTTTGGTGGTGCAGTATTAAGTACTTTGGTGGTAGATAGTTTGTTTTGGATTGCTGCTTATTTTGCGTAAAGAAAGGCAGAAAAAGCAATCGCCTTTGATGAGATTGATGAGAATATTCGATCGAGCTTGGTGTTTTGGTAGGGATTCTCTCACTGGATGTTTAACTGGGTATATCTACTCATTTTTTCTAGCTGCGATCGCTAAACTTGCTTCGGGAATTTGACGTAATCGATCGAGAACATCAACTACCTGACCATGATCGACTACTTTATCTGCGTTAATCACAACCACTTTTGTTTGTTCGGTTTCCATCAAATTTTCGACTTTAGCCTTTAATCGATCGAGTTTTGTAACATCATCACCAACAGTTAAAATACCTTCACTATCAAGACTAACTGTAATTTGCGCGCTTCTTTGTAATTCGACAGTTTCAGCTTGAGGGAGATTTACGGGTAAACCTTCGGAACGAGTTAAAAACAAACTAGAAACAATAAAATAGACCAAGATGGCAAAGATAACATCTATCATTGGCACAATATTAATTTGTGGTGGTCGATCGGGCTCATCGGGTAATCGCATTATCGATCTCTCCTTTTTGTTCGTATTTATCCAAATGTAGCAATTCTAGTTGACTACTAAACTCTTGAATCAAGGCTATTTGTTGCAAATATAATCCGCGAAAGGTACTAGCAAAAAAGAGTGTCACAATAGCGATAACTAAGCCAGCAGCAGTAGAAGTCAAAGCTTCACTAATACCTCCTGTAACTCCCGTAGCTTGAGAAGATTCAATCTCGCCAATTCTCAAAGAAGCCAAAGAAGTAATCAACCCTAGAACAGTACCCAATAGCCCCAACAAAGGAGAAACACTAGTAATGATGTCAAAAGAATTGCTGAATCGCTTGAGTAAAGGTATTTCAGCTTGAGCAGCACTTTCTAAAGCTAAACGAAACTTTTCTGGAGTTGGTCGCTTTAAAGACAAAGCAGCTAAAAAAATACGTGCGATGGGTAGATGCTGATTACGTTTGAGCATTATATCAGCCATTTCAGGGGCTTCTTCGTAGAGATTAAGTCCCTTTTTCAGTACTTTTCCTTGTTTACGAGTCAATTTAAGCCAAAATAGCGATCGCTCTAAAATCATTGCCAAAGAAAAAATTGATAGTCCCAGGAGGGGAAACATTACTACCCCTCCATTTTTAAACAGTTGAAATACAGTTTCCATAAATGTTGCTCTCAATCCTAAAATCTTTGCCAGCTTTCTAGATCTGGTGTAAAGCTTCCTTGGTTGACATATATATTAAAGTTAAATTCCACATCTAATTGCTCATTGGGAAAATTTGCGGGTAAAGCAGCAAAAGGGCCTGCTTTTTGGACTGCTTCGAGAGATTCTCGATCTACTTTGGGTGAACCAGAACTCTGTCTGATTTGTAGCCCTGTAATTTGACCATTACGTTGAATGGAAAAAGCCAGTATTGTCTGACGGTTATCCCCTGGTGATGAGGGTTGCCAATTTCGTCTGACTCTGCGCCTAACTTCTGCAAAGTAAGGACCAAGATCGAGATCTTGTTGAGCATCTACTCCACTAGGATTAAGAGCTTGTTGACTGGCATTTTCTGAAGAATTAAAAAAGAAATCTTCCGAATCTTGAGATAAACTTCGGGAATTAGTTCCCGTCAAAAGACTAGCAGAGCCAGAACCAACGGGGGTTTTTTGTTCTGAAGATGGGTTAGGTGTCGTTTCTGGAACAGAAGTATTTTCAGGAATAGAGGGAGTTTCTGTTGGCGAAGAATCAGTTTCTATGGGTTTCTGTTGGGTTGGTAAATTGCTTGAATTGGTTGCTACAGGGGGTATCTTCGGTTGGGGCGTAGCTGTTTCTGTCTCGTTTGATGGTGTTTCCTCGGGTTTAGGAGCAGGTTGTGGAGAAGGAATTGAGTCAGAGTTTGATTCTGAAAGGAGTGGAGTTTTTTCTGTTGATTGGGGTTTTGATATTACTGGAGGAGCGGGTTTTGGCTCTTTTTGTGGTGAAGGCGGTGATTGTTCCACTAATGGCTGAGATTGTTCAATTGGCTCAGGTTTTGCTGGTAATGGGGTAGTCGGTTTTACTTCTTCTGCTGGAGAAGTATTAGCTATTTTTGGTGCTTTTGGTAGTGAAGGAGGTGGTGTAACTGGTTGAGACTGTTCAACTTGTTGGGGTTTCGATTGAGGAGCAGGTTCTACTTGCGGTGGTGTTGGGGTTTGGGGAGCAACAGCAGTGGATGGTGCGGTTGGTATTTCTGGTGGGGTTACTGGATTTGGTTCGGAGGGAGCAACCTCTTGTTCCGAATTAAGCTCATTAGCAGCAGAAGGGGATTCAGGCTCTATGTTTCCTTTTGCCACAGAATTATTAACTGCTCGACGCTCGGTGTCTGGAGGTGGTTCTGCTGGAGATTCTTCAGGGGGAACAATCACAAAATCAATCGGAGTAGATTCTACTTCCTGGCGTTTAGTAATTGGCGATCGCTGTGAGCCAATCAATAACAATAGTCCTAGTCCGTGAATCAAAACAGATGCCAAGACAAACAGTGAAAAGGCATTGAGTCTAATCTGAATCGGAAGCTTGCTCTTTTGTTCTACAGTTGTCATGGCTAAAACAGACTAGAAAAACTTTTGAGTAATTGGGCAATTTTAATACATTACTTTGTTTGAGTTTAGCGAATATCAAATAATATTTAGAAATACTGTGGAGAGATGATCGGTATTTTGGCTGCGATCGGTATAATTGTTTGAGCTTTTGCGCCAAAAGAAACTACTTTAGCAATTGGTTGTGATACTTAATACTGAATGTCTGGAGATAATTAGTAGCTGTAACAATTTATCAACTCAACCAATGATTTAATTGACATCAATATAGAAAAACAAAAAGCTTATATTTAAAATTAGCTATAAGCCATTAGCTTTCTTGCTATAAGCTTGAATCGCTTGAGACGGAAGAATTGACTGAGGGACACGCACGCCCTATTCCACTTAAAGAAGTGGAGGAGTTAAACCTGGCTTGGAGCTTGGAGCTTAAAGCTGTTAGCTGGTTAAAAACGGTGAGAAAATGCGATCGCATAATAGCAGAATGAGCAGAATGATATCTACGCTCAAAGGAAAGAGAAATAAAGAGTTTTACTTTAATCCTCAATCCTCATGGCTAATAATTAAATTATCCCCGTTTAAGTTTTCTCCACAGGTACTTGCACTTCAGTTACATACTGATTAGGATCGCCATCTCTTTCATACTGCAAATAAACTTCGCGATTTGAACCCACAATTTGATAGCCATTTTTTTCAATCCATTCCAGCAAAGCATTATAAGCTTGTCCCAAACTAGAAAAGGAACCATGATGAACTACACAAGCCATAGTTTCCACTCCTGGTAACTTATAAGTCCAGACTTGTTCTTTATCGGGTACTTCCTCAAAAATAGGAGCAGCCACTTCTACAGGAATATCGCGATCGCGTAATTTGGTATCATGATAAATGGAAATACCACAACCTACTTTTTTCAAACCTTGACTGTAAGCATGATGGTAAACTCGGTCAAAAAGATTGGCAAAAATTGGTTGACAATCTTGATAATTGGGAATAACACCCACTGTAGCAGCAACTAATTGAGCTTCTACTGGTTTGAGTAATACTTCATAGTTAGGCATAGCTTTCTCCTGTTTTAGTTCTTGTAAGCGTGTTTCTAATCTGCTAAGGCGATATCGATCTTGTTCTAATCGTTGCTTGATTTCCAATTGCTTGAGGCGTAACATTCCCTGAATTTCTTCGAGAGCAATATTTTCCGCTAATAATCTGCTAATTTCTTCAAGGGAAAATCCTAATTCTTTAAAGACAAGAATGCGGTTTAGTCTTGGTAATTGAGTAGCAGAATAGTAGCGATAACCAGTAAAGTTATCTACTTTGTTTGGTTTTAATAACCCCAGGCGATCGTAATGACGCAATGTCTTGGTGGAAATACGGGTTAATTGAGCAAAGTCACCTATTCTTAGCATTAGTGACTCCTAAAATGTAGGAACACTTTTAGTTAACAGTTTGTCGTAAGGGGAAAGTCAAGAGAAATTTTGAGTTATTTTAGAGGTTGTTTAAAAAGTAAGTATTACAATAGTTAGAATACATAATTCTGCTAAAAAAGCTAAGATTTTTTATTTCTTTTATACAGAGTAAATCTATCTTCCATTTTTTGACCTTGAATAGTATCAATAGCACTTAGTTTTTTCTCAATATTCTCGAACATTTTATCTGTATAAATTGCGCTATATTGATGACAATAAGGATTAGGATTGCGAATCCAGTTTGTAGTAACAGTAAGATATTTTCCTTCTTTTAGCTCAATTTTTATTTTAAAGTCTTCGCGAGATGATAACTCGGCAATGCTTTGTAAATCACTATTTTCAGAAATGGATTTTTTAAAGATAACATCCCAAATTTCTTGACAGCTACCATCTGGCATTTCTTTGATTTCAGGATTTTTATGAAAAATAATGTCGTCAGCACTGTATTTCATAACTGTTTAATAAAATCTTGCTTAATAATCAAAGGACTTTCACTAAAGCTACGATTGGTAAATTTTGCCAGTATTTCAGACGATAAATTAGACAAATTAAAACTAACTGAAATTTCTTGATAACCTTTATCTTCTAACTGATAAAAAGTTATTTTATTATCTCTCCAGAACCAAAAATCTTAAATCAAGAAACAAAAAAAGGGAAGAGTGACAAGTTTATTCCTCATCCCTCATTCCTCATCATTTATCCCTCAAAATTTATTCTTCTTCATTACATCCTTCTTCATCGCCGACTTCTTCTTCTTCGGCTGATAGAGGTACTAGAGCGACAGCAGCAATCGCATCTTCTTTGTCTAGTTTTTGTACTCTGACTCCTGTAGCAGAGCGAGATTGCATGGAAATAGCCTCTACCGCTTGGCGAATGATGATACCTCGATTGGTGACAATCATTAATTCTTCTTCGGGATTGACTACATGAATAGCTGCTAGGCGATCTTCTTGAGATTTGAATTTGATGGCTCTAACTCCCATCCCTGCACGGTTTTGTAAGCGGAACTTACTTACAGGAACTCTTTTACCATAACCATTATTAGTGATTGTGAGTAACCAGGGTGTGAGATTAGCTTCTTCTGTAATTACTTCTTCACTCTCATCATCTTCATCGTTTTCTGTTACAGAATCAATGATTGCTACTACCTGAGAGGGCAAGATATCCATACTGATTAACTCATCGTCTCCTTTGAGTTTCATCGATTTCACTCCTTTGGTCGATCGCCCTAGGGGACGCAATTGTTTATGATCGGCTTTAAAGTGAATTGCCATCCCGTTACGAGAACCAATTAAGATGCTATCCTCTACTTTCGCTAAACGTACCCATCGTAGCTGATCGCCTTCTTCGAGAGAAATGGCAATCAAACCATTAGAACGAATGTTACTAAATGCTGAAAGGGCAGTTTTTTTGACATTACCGTTTTGAGTCAGCATTATTAAGTAATCATCTTCGGTAAATTCCACTACCGCTAGTACAGAAGTGATTTTTTCTTCTTGGGAGATGGGTAACATCTGTAATAAAGGCGTTCCCCTAGCGGTACGAGATGCTGCTGGTAATTGATAAGCAGGAATGGAATAAACCACACCGCGATCGCTGAAGAACAATACGGTATCATGATCGCAACAGGTTATAAAGTGTTCGATACCATCATCTTCTTTAATTTTGGCTGCTGCTTTCCCTCTAGTAGCACGGCTTTGAGCTTCAAAGGTACTTACGGGCATTCTTTTGATGTATCCTTGCTCTGTTAAAAGGATTACTACTTGCTCGTTAGCAATCAAATCTATATCAAGTAATTCCCCTTCCCCTTGAATAATTTCTGTACGACGAGGAGTAGCGTGAAGCTCTTTGATATCCGTGATTTCTTCAACAATAATGGCGTTAATTCGTTCTCTATTTGCCAAAATATCTCGTAAATCAATAATTTGTCGCTGTAAGTCTTGGTGTTCTGCTTCAATTTTCTCAGCTTCTAAAGCAGTTAAACGACGTAGCTGCATTTGCAAGATCGCATCCGCTTGTAATGCGGATAATCCCAAGCTTTCCATTAACTCAGTTTTTGCTGTGGCTGTGTCGGCTGCGTGACGAATTAAATTAATCACTTCGTCAATTCTACCTAAAGCAATCAACAAACCTTGCAATAAGTGATCTTTTTCTTCGGCTTTTCTTAGCTGATATTGAGTACGTCGGGTGATAGTTTCTATCCGAAAATCACGAAATACTTGCAAAAATCGCTTGATATTTAACAGTTGGGGTTCTTTGCCAACTAATGCCAGCATATTCGCCCCAAAGTTAGATTGAATGGGCGTTTGCTTATAAAGATTATTGAGTACTACTCTAGGATAAGCATCCCGCTTCATTTCGATGACAATTCGCATTCCTGAGCGATCGCTTTCATCTCGAATATCAGAAATCCCTTCAATGCGCTTATCATTAACCAGATCGGCTATTTTTTCAATCAGAGCAGCTTTATTCGTTTGATAGGGAAGCTGAGTTACGACGATTGCTTCTTTTTCTGGTCTTCCTCTGAATCGGATCGTTTCAATATCCGCTACCCCCCGCATGGTAATTGAACCTCGCCCAGTAGTGTAAGCTTCTCTAATTCCCGAACGACCTAAAATTTGTCCTCCTGTGGGAAAATCAGGACCAGGAATATACTTCATCAATTCGAGATCGCTAATTTCAGGATTCTCAATTAAAGCGATCGCTCCATCAATTAATTCTCCTAAGTTGTGAGGTGGAATATTCGTCGCCATTCCCACCGCAATACCAGAAGAGCCATTAAGCAACAACTGAGGTACTCTTGCAGGTAAAACAATGGGTTCTTCTTGCGAACCATCAAAGTTATCAGCAAAATCAACGGTTTCTGCTTCAATATCTCGTAATAAGGCATTAGTCGCTAACGCTTGCAGACGACACTCGGTATAACGCATTGCTGCGGGTGGATCGTTGTCAATCGAGCCAAAATTACCATGTCCGTTGATTAGAGGATTACGCATCGAAAAATCTTGCGCCATCCTTACCAAAGCATCGTAAACTGCCGTATCGCCGTGAGGATGATATTTACCCAATACCTCCCCAACTACACGGGCGCATTTTCTAAAAGGACGCTCTGGGGTCAGCCCCAATTCATACATAGCATAGAGAATACGACGATGGACTGGTTTAAGACCATCCCTAGCATCTGGTAAAGCTCTTCCTACAATTACGCTCATTGCATATTCGAGGTAGGAGCGAGACATTTCGTTACTCAGATCGGTAGGAATGATCCTTTCCTGGGAAGATGTCATAAGGGAAAAAACTCCAAAAACAAGCAAAAAAACCCATTATCTAGGAATAATACGGCTATACTCTTGTGTCAGCCGAAAAATGCCTTTATAATGGTATTTTACCCCTTCATTTTACCATAAATTAGTGACCAATGGATCGATAGGTTATGGCAGAATTGCACAGTCAGCTTTAGCAAAAAACGCGGGTTGATTCGCTCTAGTTTTTAGCGATCGCCATATCGAGTAACTGCCAACCCTGTTCAACACTTTCAATACGAGATAGCCGATCTCTTAATTCGGCTGCACCAGGGAAACCCTTGCAATACCATGCCATGTGTTTGCGAGCTTGAAAAATGCCCTTTTCGCCTTTATACTCCCATAAGCCGATCAGATGTTCTTGAGCGCATTCCAACCTTTCAACAGTGGTGGTGGGTGCTAACCTTTCTCCTGTTTGCAAATAGCGATCGATTTCTCCCACTAAAAAGGGATAACCCAATGTTCCGCGAGAACACATTACCCCATCTGCACCAGTGATTTCTAAGCACTTAATAGCTGCATCCACTGAAAAAATATCCCCATTAGCTATTATCGGAATAGACAAAACTTGTTTCACTTTAGCAATCCATTCCCAGTTTGCCATGCCATTATATCCTTGGGAGCGAGTGCGTCCGTGAAGGGTTAACATAGCTGCGCCAGCCTTTTCCATTCTGGTAGCGAAATCGATAATATTGATTTCCCGATCGTTCCAGCCAAGACGAGTTTTTACAGTTACAGGGACATCCACCGCATCTACTACAGTTTTGACAATGGCTTCAGCTACTTCTGGTTGACGCAATAAAGATGAGCCACCACCTTTTTTAGTAATCTTATTCACAGGACAACCCATATTGATATCAATGGTTTTTGCTCCTTCTGCGACAGCTTTAATCGCTGCTTCCGCCATAAAATCAGGACGACAATCAAACAGTTGAATACTGATAGGTTGTTCGTCTTTTGCGATCGCCATTACTTGAGGTAACTCTCTTAGATGATGGACTTCTTTAGCACTTACCATCTCGGTATACATCATAGAATTGGGTGCATACTTCCTGACTAACCGACGAAATACCAAATCTGTCACTCCTGAAAGGGGAGACTGCAATACTCTACTAGCTACTGTTACCGAGCCGATTTTTAATGGTGTAGCGAATTTGGACATTTTGTTAGTCCCGTCAAGCGGGATAATATGGTTAGTCGTTAGTTGCTCGTTGCTCGTTGCTCGTTGCTCATTTATTTTGACCTTTTTTATTTGTCTTCCTTCCTCCTCATTCCCCATCCCTCATCTCCTCAAGCTCTATCTCTTAAGAAAATAAACAATTTTTAGAAATCGAGGAGAATTATGTTCTACCTTGAAAAAAGACCAATTTTCTAGTCTCCTATGTCTTTTTCTTCCTCATCCCTCATCCTTCATCCTTCATCCTTCATCAAATCTCTCTGGAAATTTTCTCGTCCTCACACGATTATTGGTACAAGCTTGAGTGTTTTGGCATTGTACTTTATTGCTTTGGGTACTACAAACATCCCAATATCCCCATCTAATATAAAGCAAATGCTAGCGGTATGGATTGCTTGTTTATGTGGCAATATTTATATTGTGGGGTTAAATCAATTAACTGATGTTGAGATAGATCGTATTAATAAACCTCATTTACCTGTTGCTTCTGGTGCATTTACGATTAAGCAAGGATGGGGAATTGTCGCTGTAATGGGCCTAATTGCGATCGCCATTTCGGCTTTTTCGGGTACTTGGTTACTGGCTACCGTAGCAGTTAGCTTAATTATTGGTACGGCTTATTCTCTACCACCGATACGTTTAAAACAGTTTCCTTTTTTCGCTGCTTTTTGCATTCTGACAGTGCGAGGAATTGTAGTTAATTTGGGTTTATTTTTGCACTATAGCCAGAGATTCCAAGGACAAGAAGTTATTAACGCCGATGTTTGGCTGTTAACGCTTTTTATTCTCTTATTTACCATTGCGATCGCCATTTTTAAAGATGTTCCCGATCTTGAAGGAGACAAAAAGTATAACATTGCTACCTTTAGTTTAATTTTAGGCAAAACAAGGGTTTTTCAAATTACCTGTGGAGTAATTGCAATTTGCTATTTAGGAATGATTGCAGCAGGAATTATCGGTTTGGATGGTATTAATTCAAGCTTTTTTGTGATTTATCATCTGGTTCTTTTAAGTTTATTATTGTGGCGTAGTGAAGATGTGAATCTAGAAGAGAAAAACGCGATCGCCAGTTTTTATCAGTTTATTTGGAAACTCTTTTTTCTAGAGTATATATTGTTTCCTTTAGCTTGTTTTGTTTGATATTTTTAATGTGTAATACAAATAATTTAGGGTGGGCATTGCCCACCCTACTACGACAAACTCCTCATAATGGTTATCACTGGGATGGCATAGCTAAAAACTATTTTGAAGGTTGGTATTTAAGGCTTACCTTACCAGAAATAGAGCAAACATTTGCTTTTATGTATTCTATAGAAAATCCTCTAGGAGGGAAACATAATAGTGGCGGTGCAGTACAGATTTTAGGTATTGATGAACAATATATATGTCGTACCATTCCTAATGTAAATCAATTTTGGGCTAGCAAAGACAATTTTAGTTTTGGACATTGGAGTAAGTACAACCTAGCAACTAAACCACAGCTTTTATCACCCCAAAAATTTATTAATAATATCAAAGAAGGTTATCAAGTAACTGCTACATCAAATCAAGGTTGTATTTACAATCCTATAAATAAAAACTATTGTCGTTGGCAATACGAAATAAAGCCTTTATCTGGTTGGGGAAATGCCAGTTCAACACAGCAAGCGACCGCAGGATGGCTATCTTATTTACCTATATATGACCCTGGTTGGCAAATTACAATGGCTCATGGTTTAGCTACAGGTTGGATAGAATGGGAAAATAAAAAATATCAATTCGTAGATGTCCCTGCTTATAGTGAGAAAAACTGGGGAACTTCTTTTCCTAAAAAATGGTTTTGGATCAACTGTAATAGTTTTGAAAATCAAACAGATTTAGCTATTACCGCAGGGGGAGGAATTAGACAAATATTATGGTGGTCAGAAGCAGTAGGATTAATTGGCATCCACTATCAAGGAAAGTTTTATGAATTTGCTCCCTGGAATTCCCAAATTAATTGGGATATTAAACCTTGGGGAGAATGGAAAATGCGAGCTTGTAATGATAATTATTCCGTTACTTTAACAGGTCTTACTAATTTACCAGGAACTTATGTGAGAACTCCCACAGCTAAAGGTTTAATTTTCAATTGTCGCGATACTACTAAGGGGAAATTATCTTTAGAATTAAAATCCCACACAGAGGTTATTGTTAAAGCTAATAGCAATCTTGGTGGTTTAGAAGTAGGTGGCTCACCTTGGAGTAATTCGTGGATAGTAAGTAATTTTTGAGCATAAATAGGTAAAAAATTGTGCCATATTTAGCTGTAAGCCTTATCAAAGAAAGTTCGGTTATACCGAAATTATGATGTAAAACTAACTGGAAAAAGCCAAGTTTAAAAAATATCTAAGACTAAAGTTATCAAAATTTATGAAGCCATAGCCTCGTCTTTTAATCAACTTAATTTTGTTATTAATTCCTTCTACTGTACTTTGAATAGTTCGGCAATCGCGCGTTCTTCACGAGTAATGAGTAGTGAAGTTTAGAGTAATGAGTAATACCTCAGCCCAAAGGAGCGAGGATTCAATAATTGAATTATATTTTTATTTTTCGCGCATAAATGCAGGAACGGGCGACTCAAGCATTTGAACTAAATTCAAATGACGCGCCCTCGGCTTTTAACCAAACTTCGGGCTTTACTTATTACTTATTACTCATTACTTATTACAGAGAGCCCGAAGGGCGCAGTAACAATTTCTCCCAACCACCTTCTAGTTGTACCAAAGCTTTGAGGACAATAGTCTTTTGCCTCTCTCAGCCAATCCCCCAGAGAGAATAATCCTTCGACTTTAAGATTTACACCTTTATTTAATACTTAATTTTTCTTGAGATTTTTTATTGGTTTTACATCACAGATTCTGTAGAACCAAAATACTTTGCTTAATTTGCTTCTTAAGTTTTTTATTTGAAAAACATTAACGAGAATAATATATGGCAACGATTCGCACATTTTCTTTCTTAACTTCTTAAATTTCCCTGGAAAAAATTCTTAAGGCACTTAAGATAATTAGAATACAGAACAGCCGACATCTTTAACATTTTTTGAGATCGAGTTTTAATCCGCATTCCACAGCCAAATTTTTCCCCTAGGAAGACAAATTTCTATTCGACAATTCTAAAAAAGCTTTCATAAAAGTTTTATTGTTAAGTTAATCATACAGTTGAGACTTAAGTTGCATCAATCTAAGATAACTTGAGGAGAGAACAACAATGACTCAAGCTTCCAGAACTACCAAACCGAGAAAAAATTCTGCTTTCAAAAATCTGATGTCTATTCACTGGTGGATGTTTTACTGTTACATCATTCTTTTTTTTGGCGGAGCTTCCATGGCACGTTTACCCAGAGATTTTTGGGGACGCAACTCTCTCTATGACTTTCATAAAACTGTGGGAGTACTGACAATGGCGTTATTAACCTGGCGAATTTTAACCCTGTTACAGGTATGGTGGAAAAAGTACACAAAACGTCTGCCTAAGTATAGCCCTGAATGGATGCAAAAATTTGCTCTTCACACCTCTCTTTATACATTTATGTGGGCTGTTCCTGTCAGTGGTTTCTTTTTCTCTAACTCTTTTCAAAGCAACAACGTACGCTTTTTGGGTATAATTTTGCCCGATCTATTTCCTCAAAATAGTGCTTTGGTTGAACTGGGTAGAAATCTTCATTTCTGGTTGGCTTATACTTTCTTAGCTTTTATTATTTTGCACACCCTTGACCAACGAAAAGTAGTTAAAGGGTTTTGGCGACGAATTACAAAACGGCGGACTAAATCAAGCTGATACCGATCGTTCCAATTGATGCGCACAGTCAAGATACGTGCAAAATTAAGTATGGCATATCTAGCTGTTAAGTCTTGCTAGTTATCGCTTTTAAGATAACATAATTGTAACTTTTACTTTCACAAACTAATAAAAGTTGAGTTTGATACAAATATGCCTAGAGAATATATCAATCCAAGCTCTTTGTTTCCAAGTATAAAATTTGGTTTCTCTCAAATAGTTACTACTCAAGGTGGTCGAACAGTATACTTATCTGGTCAGGCACCGTTTAATGCCGAAGAAAAAGTTGTAGGCACTAACCGTAGAGAACAAATGCAACAGTGCTTAAAAAATGTGAAGACAGCATTGGAAGCAGTCGGTGGTTCACTTAAAGATGTTGTAGCTCTACGCATTTATCTAGTTAACTACAACCCCGATACAGAAGGCAATACAATTACAGAAGTGCTGAAGGAGTTTTTCCCTGGCGATCATCCGCCTACAACAACTTGGATTGGCATTTCCACACTCGCTGTCAAAGATTTCTTGATAGAAATTGAGGCAACAGCCGTTCTGGAATAGCATTTTCCGTTTATTGTGCTTTTTTGTTTGCTTCAGTTAAAGTCTTACTACATTGTGGCGTTCCGAAGATGATTTTCAAATTTTATTGCTAAGCAATCTGTTCCACATTCCAAGTCAAGTCTTCACTCGTTTCACAAACCTAAACCATTGTCGTATTTCGATTCAATGTCAATTTAGCGATCGCCTTAACTAAAAGCTCTCAAAATTACTACTTAATTATTTGTTTACCAATGAACGACTTTAATAATTTTTCAAGTTCATCCAGTCGTCGTCAGTTTTTGAAATTTGTTTCCATAGCAGGTACTTCGGCTGCTTTTAGCGTTGCTTTACAAGGAAGAAACACTCCAAATGCGATCGCTAATTCCTTAAAAACTGCCTCAAACAATTCCCCCATTCGTATGGGTGTTGTGGGGTTGTCTTTTTATCGAGTTGTCGGTGGGGTAGTACAGAACGTTTTGGAATCATTAGGACATCAGGTGGAAATAACCGAAGGATCTCATAGTGAGATTTTTCCCATCTTAGGTCAAGAAGATTTAGATATGTTGGTAGCAGTTTGGCTTCCCAACGGACATGGACCCCTGTTTGAAGAATATGACATACAGGCGACTGAACTAGGTTTACTCTATGACGATGCTCGCTTCTTTTGGGGTGTCCCCGACTATCTACCCAACAATATTAAATCTATTGTCGATCTTGCTCGCCCTGAAGTTGCTGCTCAAATGAACCAAGTCATTCAGGGTATTGGCTCTGGAGCAGGTATTACTCGTCTGTCACAAGAAGTTATGTCTCGCTACAATCTAGAAACTGCTGGTTATGAATTTCGCACTGGCACCGAACAGGACTGGGTGGATGCGTTTGACCAAGGAGTAAGTGCAGAAAATGGGATTATTATTCCTTTATGGCAACCGCAATATCTCAACCAAGCTTACGAGATTCGCCGTTTAAATGACCCCTTGGGTGTATTTCCCGAACCAGATAGCTGTTCGTTAGTAGTTACTCAAGACTTCCGCGATCGCTTTCCCCGTAATACTTTAGAAACCCTAAACCGTATCACTTTGGGAGTTGAAGCCGTGACCGAAATGGATTATCTGACTAATGTTGAGGGCTTGTCTCCTCGCGAAGCTGCAACTCGATGGATGGAACAAAACCAAGCGCTCGTTCAATCCTGGCTCACATCTTCTTCTTGATAGAGTTTTGTTACAAAGATGCTGGACATAAGTTGCGATCGCCAATTACGATTATTCAAGGTCAATTAGCAACTGAATAATTACCCAAAATAATAATTTTCTTTTGTAGCAAGACTAGTTAACCAGATTGGCACGACTTTAACTTTTCCTGATAGAATAAGAAGTTCTCAGTCCTAAAAATTATAGTTTCACAGTATTTTTATAGGAGAAAATAATGGCAAAACGTATACCTATCGTCTTGAATGAAGACATATCCAAATTAGGTAAAAATGGCGATTTAGTAGAAGTAGCACCAGGCTACGCTCGTAACTATCTAATTCCCAAAGGTGCAGCCACAATTGCTACCCGTGGCATTATCAAACAAGTAGAAGCCAGAAAAGAAAAAGAAAGACTACGCAAGCTAGCTATTAAGCAGGAAGCAGAAGATAAAAAGACTGCACTCAAAACTATTGGTCGCTTAGTAATTCGCAAACAAGTTGGTGAAGGTAATGCGATCTTTGGTACTGTTACTTCTCAAGAGGTTGCTGACCTCATTAAAGAAAAAGCCATGCTGGAAGTAGACAAAAAAGGTATTGATGTTCCTGAGATTAGCTCTACTGGAGAATACCCAGTGGAAGTTAAATTACACCCTGAAGTTACTGCTATCGTCAATATTGAAGTTGCAGCGTTATAAACCACTTGAAAGTAAAGATTATCTGACATTTGAGAGGAAGAGGAAATTGATTCGCTAAAGTGTAGCTAAGTAATATCATTTAGGAGAATTCCTGGATATGATTCCTCTTCTAATCACTTTATTAGTAACTGCTATTAGTTTGTTGATAATTTCTAAGTTACCCACTGGGGTAGAAATTGATAGCTTTGGTAAGGCGTTCGTCTCTGCTGTCGTATTTGGTGTTCTTAATGCCTTATTACGTCCCATTCTTAGTATTATTGCATTCCCTATTACCCTCATTACCTTTGGTTTGTTTGCATTGATTATTAATGCAGTTATTTTTGGTTTAGCTGCTTTCTTAGTTACTGGTTTTAGACTACGCTGGGGTTTCTGGAGTGCTTTAATTGGCTCTTTTGCTTTGGGTGTAATTAATTCTTTAATCTACAAAATACTTCCTTTGGCTGTAAATTAGCTTTTCAAAAGTATTTAACTTAAATTTTAATTTGTTATCTTGATTTATTGGGATATGACTTAACTTTTTTCATGAAGAGGTCATCTTCCATTATTTTTTGCTTGATAATACTAATTCTCAAAAGTGATTGAAGACTTGGTAGTAGCGCGTTTAGACTAAAATGCTGGGTTAATCCCTTAAGTGAAAAATTGTTTTCCCCGAAGTTTGGTGATTAGGGGGCTTAAATTAATTACCATTACCCAACAAATTAAACTGAATGCGCTACTACAATTTATTTATTCATCTATCCAGCTATTTTTGATGCCTATAACGGTGACCTGCGTTTACCATAATTTAATTGATTAATTTTGTGAGCCAAAATAAAGAGACTCACAAAACCGAACAAACATTAGGGCGCATTCCAAATACGTTGATGATAGTCTTCTAACTTGGCATAAGGATCGCTATTAGCGTGATGATGGTGGGGATCGTGTCCGTGTCCGTGTCCGTGTCCGTGTCCGTGTCCATGTCCGTGTCCATGTTCAGCTTGTCCATCTGCTGCTGCAAGGCGGAATTTGCACATTTCGCAGTTCATTGCCACTTGTCCTAACTGTGCCTCGATTTCTCGTTCTCTGAAGACTTGCAAAAGTTGGGGTGCAATACCCATTTCAGGTAAACAAGCAAAGTCTATATTGGGGTTTTGTGATTCTTGTTGGGCAGTAATATCAAAGATTTTTTCCATTAAAGTACCCGTAAACAGGAAGTAGGGCAACACAATAATCCTTTTTGGTTGATGGAGATAAGCACGACGAAAACCCTCTTCTAGACGAGGATGAGTAATCCCAATAAAGCAAGTTTCTACTGTTTTGTAGCCACTACCCTCCCAAATAATACGAGCTAGTTTATAAACATCACCATTAGCATCAGGATCGCTCGAACCACGACCGACAAATAGCAGTACAGTATCCTCACGGGCAATATTATGGGGATTAGATTCTGGTAGATCTAATTTTATCAGGCGATCGCGCCATAGTTCAATAATTTTGGGAGTAATACCAAAGTGGCGACCATAATTAAAGCTTAATTGGGGATAAGGCTGACGCGATCGATCTAATTCGTTAGTGACATCAAATTTATTGTGTCTGGCTGCAAATAACAGAATTGGTAAAGCGGTAATGTCTGTATAGCCTTGTTTAACACAGGCTTCTACTCCCTGTTGAATTGTGGGTTTGGTTAGTTCTAAAAAACAAGGAATAACGGGACGAGAAGTATCTAATTGTTGATATATTTCGACAAAATCCAGGAAAGTTTGTCTGCCTTTTTCGTTTCTTGTACCATGACCAATCGCTAGCAATGGTCTTTGATAGGGTAAGGTGGATAACTGGAGTGAATTAACGATTGATTTAGGAAAGGAATTCGTAATAACCATCTGTACCTCGCAGATATATTAGTTAATTTGATTTTGTTCATCGGCGGGTATTCTGACTAAGAGGCTTTAGAGATATCTCGCGCGTTCCCTTGCGCGACCGAAGGAAGTCCTTTAGGGTCTTACGCCGACGCGGGGTCGCTCGCCTCATCACAGTTGCGGGACAGCGTTGGATTTACACCATACTTTCCCCATTACTTCTAACGGCTGTTCTCCATTAGAACCGATAACTAGACAACCAGGGCTTTATCATAACCCCAATCACGTATGCCTAATTCAAAAACTTAGCTTAATTTCAATATTGAATAAAGAGTCGTGGTGTCAGAAGTCCCTGTGCAAAGAAACCTGCGCCTTGGAGAAATCAGAAAATCAATGAATTGGTCGATTATGTTATACTTACAAGTCGCAAGAATGTGACTAAAGACAGTTTTTTTCGGGAATGCGATCGCTTATACTATGGATAAAACCAGCAAAAAATATAATATAGTAACTTTCGGCTGTCAGATGAACAAAGCCGACTCGGAACGTATGGCTGGTATCCTTGAAGAAATGGATTTCCAATGGACAGCAGAGCCAGAAAGTGCCGATCTAGTTCTCTATAATACCTGCACTATTCGCGATAATGCAGAGCAAAAGGTTTATTCTTATTTAGGTAGACAGGCAAAGCGGAAGCAAAAAGACCCTAACTTAACTTTGGTAGTCGCTGGTTGTGTAGCGCAACAAGAAGGAGAAAAGCTCTTACGTCGCGTACCCGAATTAGACTTGGTAATGGGTCCTCAACACGCTAATCGTCTGGAGGATTTACTGCAACAAGTATTTGATGGCAATCAAGTGGTTGCTACTGAACCCATTCATATCATGGAGGATATAACTAAACCTCGTCGTGATAGTAAAGTGACGGCATGGGTAAATATTATTTATGGTTGTAATGAACGCTGTAGCTATTGCGTTGTTCCCAATGTCAGAGGTACAGAACAATCTCGTACTCCTGAAGCAATTTTAGCCGAGATGAGGGAGCTTGGAAAGCAAGGCTATAAAGAGATTACCCTACTAGGTCAGAACATTGATGCTTACGGTAGAGACTTACCAGGAAGCACCCCCGAAGGTAGACACAAACACACCCTAACAGATTTACTTTACTACGTTCATGATGTGCCTGGGGTAGAACGCATTAGGTTTGCTACCAGTCATCCCCGTTATTTTACTGAAAGACTAATTAAAGCTTGTCAAGAATTGCCCAAGGTGTGCGAACACTTTCATATTCCTTTTCAGTCTGGAGACAACGATATCTTAAAAGCTATGAAGCGGGGTTATACCCACGAAAAATATCGTCGTATTATAGATACCATTCGTCAGTATATGCCCGATGCTGCCATTAGTGCTGATGCTATAGTAGGCTTCCCTGGAGAAACTGAATCACAATTTCAAAATACCCTCAAACTAACTGAGGATATCAGCTTTGATATGTTAAACACGGCTGCTTATTCTCCTCGTCCTGGAACCCCTGCTGCGCTATGGGATAATCAGTTGAGTGAGGAAGTTAAAAGCGATCGCTTACAAAGAATAAATCACTTAGTAGGTATTAAAGCAGAAGAACGTTCCCGACGCTATCTTGGTAGAATTGAATCAGTTTTGGTAGAAGATATTAACCAAAAAGATACTACTCAAGTAATGGGTAGAACCAGGGGTAATCGTTTAACTTTCTTCCCTGGAAATATTGAAGAGTTGAAAGGTAAAATTGTTAAAGTCAAAATCACGGAAACTCGACCCTTTAGCTTAACTGGGGAAATTGTTTAATTTGATGATTCTCGATCGGCAAAAAGAATGCTAGCTATCGATTTTTCAGTGCGTTTTTCTCGCCACAACCAGTGATTATCTTGACCATGTTTCTTCAGAAAAGCGATCGCCTTATCAATTTTTTCGTCTAATTCTGTAATATCGGTAAAGGTATCTCCTATGGTTACTGGATAATTAATTTGTTGTTTAATCACAAGATAATCTGAAGCAATTATATAACAACCAGCAGAGCCAGCATCACTAATAACACCATGATTTTATAATAGTAGCGATCGCGATCGTAATAAATTATTAAAATATTTATTTCTGGCAATACTTTAAAATAATCTTTCTTACTTAAGAGTTATTGTTGTATCTTGTAGCAAAACTCGATTGATCGCCAGCAATTACCAATGCCTTCAGGAAAAACTCACGATCGCATTACTCTTTGGATATTACCTTGGACAGTCTGCGGTAGTTACATCTTAACCCGCAATGGAGAATTAACCCTGTTGTTTTCAGGAGGCTTTTTGTTCAGTGGTTTAATGTTTGGCCCAGATTTAGATATTTATTCCGTACAGTTCAAACGTTGGGGAATATTGCGTTGGTTGTGGCTTCCCTATCAAAAATTACTCCATCACCGTTCTTTTTTATCTCATGGTTTTATCTTAGGTACAGTAATTAGAATTATTTATTTACTATTGTGGTTGTTTATTTTGGGGTCTTTTTTCGTGGCTATAGCGCAATTAATTATAGGTTTTAATTGGAATTGGCACACTTTTATTGTTAAGCATTTTAATTTAATTATTACAGAATATCGGCAAGAAGCGATCGCCATTTTTACTGGATTAGAATTAGGTTCAATGAGTCATTATTTTAGTGATTGGCTTGGTTCAGCTAATAAAAAGAAACAAAAAGCACAAAAACCCAAGCCTAAAGTGAAAAAAACAAAAAACTCAACAAGATGATTTTTCAAGCTGAGCTTTTTAGAACTATTAATTTTGAGTAAAACTAATTAAAATTATCAAAGATAGTTTTCAAAAGACGTTTTTGAATTGCTAGCGTTTTTAAAACTTCTTTATCTGCTTCAAAAGCTGGGATACCCAAAAGCTGAATATCGTATTTTTTACCAATTTTAAAACCACTAGCTTTTAAACTATTTTCATATTCTTTGGGAACTGGTATATTTTCAAGCCAATACTCTCCATGAATTGTTTTATTATCATAAAAAGCAATACCATAATTTACCTTTTTTGTAACGAAAAAACTTAATTTGTCTGGCTTTACGCTGTTTTAATCCCGCGACATCCGAGACTAAATCCCCCGCACCGAAAATAAATCCTAAATCAAACATAATAAATTTTTCTGATAACAACTAAATATTAACTACAAAATTAATCCAATATATTGTCGCCATATTATTGCTAATTTAATTTTGACTATTAAAGTTGAATTTATCTTCTAAAAAAATAATTGAAAGTGATCTTAATCACCATAGTTGCTCAAGATAGTTAGGCTCATTCCCAAATAGCATCTAACTCAACAACTAATCCAGGTAAAATATCATTATTAGCAATAGTATTGGGATGTTCTAAAAGTTCTTTCGCTTTTCCTGGCTGATAAATCTCTACTTGCTTACTTTGAGGATTAATTAACCAACCCAAACGTACTCCATTATTAATATATCCTTCCATCTTTTTTTGTAAAGTAACCAAACTGTCAGTAGGAGACTTTAACTCTAAAACAAAATCGGGAGCGATGGGAGCAAAACCTTCTTGTTCTTCTTTGGTAAGACTATGCCATCTATCAATAGTAATCCAACTGACATCAGGAGAACGTTTAGCACTATTTGGTAAAGTAAAACCAGTAGAAGAATCAAACACTACTCCTGATTTAGATTGCTTATTCCAATACCAGAATTGTCCTACTAAATCTGAATTTCGTCTACCTGTATTACTCCCTGTTGGTGACATAATAATTAACTCCCCTTGACTATTAGTTTCTAGTTTTAACTCAGGATTAAGAGCGCATAATTGCTGGAAATGTTCATCAGTAATTGGCTCTGTTGAAAGTTTTAAATTGAAAGTATAAGTATTCATGATTAACTAAGTTATAAAAGGACTATTATTAATTTTAAGCTTGAATATTAAATTAAATTCGATAAACCCTATCAAGTTCTCATGGTTACTTCAAATGAAACTCTTTTCATCAACTATTACATTCAAATGTCTAAGAAAATCTCTCTATAATTACCATTCCACAGCAAAAGATCAGAAACAAATCTATACAAAGTCGCCGAATCTGTGAAATTACGCTACAACTGATAACTAATGATTGTCATGGTACTTAATTTATGTGTGGGATAGTTGGGTATATTGGGACACAAACAGCAAAAGAAATTTTAGTCTCTGGCTTAGAAAGACTAGAATATCGGGGTTATGACTCAGCAGGAGTAGCTACTATTTCCGAAGGGAAGCTAGAATGCGTCAAAGCCAAGGGAAAACTCTATAATCTACGAGAAAAGCTAGAACATAGCATTAGCATTAATGATGCTCAAATCGGTATCGGACATACTCGCTGGGCGACTCATGGTAAACCAGAAGAACACAATGCCCATCCTCATCTAGATAGTAACCTGAACGTAGCCGTGGTGCAGAATGGCATTATTGAAAACTATCGAGAGCTAAGAGAAGAATTAAAAAGTAAAGGGGTAGAATTTAGTTCCGAAACCGATACAGAAGTCGTCCCTAACTTAATATCTCAATATTTAAACGATTCTAACTTATCTTTATTAGACGCAGTACAAAAAACTATTGCTCGCTTGGAAGGGGGATTTGCGATCGCGATTATTGATGCAAATAATCCTTATGAACTTATTGTAGCTCGTCAACAAGCACCTATTACCCTCGGTTTTGGACAGGGTGAATTTTTCTGTGCTTCTGATGTCACTGCCCTATTACCCTATACTCGTGCTGTTTTAACGCTAGAAAATGGTGAAATAGCCCGTCTTACTCCTTTAGGAGTAGAAATATATACTTTTGCAGGAAAAAGAGTCAATAAATTCCCCCGTACTCTCGATTGGAATCCTGGACAAGTAGAAAAACAGGGTTTCCGTCACTATATGCTCAAGGAAATCCACGAACAACCAGGAGTCGTACGTAGCAGTTTAGAAACCTATCTTAATCCTAATTGGCACGTTTCGGAAAATCCCGATTTTAGTCCCATCAACTTAGGTTTATCATCGCAACTATACGAAAACACTGATTATATTCAAATAGTAGCTTGCGGTACGAGTTGGCACGCTAGTTTGATTGGAAAATATCTTTTAGAACAACTTGCAGGTATTCCTACTACAGTAGATTATGCTTCTGAGTATCGTTACTCTCCTAAACCAGTAATTCCCAAAACCCTAACTATTGGTGTTACCCAATCAGGGGAAACCGCCGATACCATTGCTGCTTTGGAAATGGAAAGAGCCAGACGCAGTAAACTAGATAGCAAATTCCAAGCACAACTACTAGCAATTACTAACCGTCCTGAAAGTACTATAGGACAAATATGTAACCATATCATTAACACCCAAGCAGGTATCGAAATTGGTGTTGCAGCAACCAAAACTTTTATCGCCCAAGTACTAGGCTTTTACTATCTCGCTCTAGACCTTGCTTATCATCGTAAAACTTTATCAAATGAACGTATTAGCGAAATTATTGAAGGATTGCACCACATACCCGATAGTATCGAAAAAACTCTCGAAACTCAAGATAAAGCGATCGAAGAATTAGCACATAACTTTACCCAGGAAACCGAAGATTTTATCTTTATTGGGCGTGGTATCAACTTCCCCATCGCTTTAGAAGGTGCGCTAAAACTCAAAGAAATCTCTTACATTCATGCAGAAGCCTATCCCGCAGGAGAAATGAAACATGGTCCTATTGCTCTGTTAGATCATAAAGTACCAGTAGTAGCTGTTGCAATGCCTGGAAGTGTTTACGAAAAAGTGATATCCAACGCCCAAGAAGCCAAAGCCAGAGATGCACGTTTAATCGGGGTAACATCTGCTATGAATTCTCAAGAAGCAGCACATACTTTTAATGATTTGTTAACTGTACCAGAAGTAGAAGAGTTATTATCGCCGATTTTAGCGGTGATTCCTTTGCAACTATTGTCTTATCATATCGCTGCGATTAAGGGGTTAGATGTCGATCAGCCTAGGAATTTAGCCAAAAGTGTCACTGTTGAGTAAGTACAAAGGAACTTAGAAATAAATTGTAGAATAACAATAAAGTTAGTAACTTAGCAATAAACTTGGTAATTTTAGTATAAATAACAATAAAGTTAGTAACTTTTGTCGTACTATTGATAGAAGTAATACTAATGTAGCTACCGATAAAGTCAAGTTTTGTGCTGAGTATGGAATTGAGATTACAGAAGAGGAATGGCTAGCGCATCATATTCCCGATGCTATTTTAGGCGATCGCCAATAAATACTAGATTGAATCTCTACAAAAATTATTTATCAGAACAAGTAATAGTTTGACCCATACCCAAACGAGTTTTCATACCCGTACCCGAAAAGGCTGCATATTGAATTAGGAGATGGGCGACATTGGCAATTAATGGTTCGACCTTATAAGGTAGTTGTAAGTCTATACTGCCTGTAAATCCAGTAACATAGCCACGATGAATCTGAAAATTGCGAGTTTGTAGCCGATGGCGTTTAATTCTTATAGCTTGACTGAGATAGCTGACTAACTCGTCTCCACCTAAATAGATTGGGGCAAAATGATTCCATTTTTCTAACCAACTACGTAGCATTAAGCTGGGAACTGGTAAAGGTAAATAGCTTCCTTGGGACGAAAAACTGGTAGGTGAAAGAAATTTCAAACTAAAGTATCTAATGGGTTCTGGTTCTTCGGCGACTAATTCTGTGTATAAGCGATCGTAGCTAGTAATTTCCTTTTGGCGATCGCTTACTATGAATTTTGCACCGAGAAATTCTAGAGAATTGGATAAGTCTAAATTTGCGATCGCCTTACTACTATTTTCGGTTAATCCTGAAAGAGATAGTTGATAGGTTTCATTGGGGAGAAAACTATAAAAATCTTGGGAACTAGTGTAATAACCTAATAATCCCGAAAAAGTTGTACTGGGAATTTGTTCTGTCCCGATTTCCAAGCCCATTTGCTGATGTAGCTGTTTGACTAGTTCGAGGCAATAGGAACGGGGAATTACAGCAGTTTCTTTAGTAGTTAATGTCCAAGTGGAGCGGATGAGCATTATGATTTTTCAGTTAATTTAACCCAACCAGGGACATAGCGAATTTCTCGATCTCGATCGGCAATAACTCTTCTAGATTTTGGTGCTTCAAAACCTGGTGCTTCTTTTCCGCAAGTATCCCTAATACTTTCTACAATATCTTTTTGTAGTAAAGAGCTAATAGTAGTTCCAGACAAACCACCTCCCCAACCAAGACGAAGATTGTAAGGACATTTTTCTTGGTGATAAAATTTTCGTATATCATCTAAATATAAATCAATTTTTTCTCCATTTGTATCTTTAGCATTTAGATTATTTTTCCAATTATTATGTAACCAGTAATGACGCTCATAATTCCATTGTGCTTGAGCAAAATCTCGGCAAATATCAATAATATTTTGAGTTACATTATTTTGCTCTATTATCTCGATCGTGACTACAGATAATTACTTCTGGGACAACAGATAAATTATGGTTTTTTTGTTTAATAATAGATTTAGTGTCAGTTATTTGAATAGCACGCATAAAATCTGTATTTGATATATCAGTTTTTCCAAATGCTGTATGACCTTTATAAATAAGCTGGAAATCAGAAAATATGCTTTCCATAAATAATTTATCGTCAGCAAATTTTTGTTTCTTTTTGAATTTTAATTTATTTTCTTCTGTGTTTAACTTTTCTCGTAATGTTTTTTCTATCGCGCTAATTCTTTTAGTTTCAAGAACTTGATATGTATCTTCATGATTGATTATATGATAAGCGATCGCGGTTCTGATTGCACCTTTAATTGAAGAACCTGGAATATATAATTCTCCTCTGCCGTTACGAATCATCGGACGTATGTCTTTAATTTCCTTATTTGTCCATCTCTTAATTCTTTTATTGCGGGGAAAAATAAGTTCATTATCAACAGATCTTAGATTTTTCCAATCTCCAAAAGTGTCTTGTAATAGTAATGCGATTTCTTCTCCAGTTTCTATTTTATGAATGTAATCTTTTAAGCGACCTCTTTGATGCAAAGATTTAATTAAGGCTGACTGATTTGGATAGTAAACACGATCGTTATCTTTAACATATTCAAAAGGATTGAGTTTTGATACTTCCGAGCCAATATGAATTAGTGAATTAGGACAAGTGAGTTCAATTACTTTGATTTCAAAAGCCTTGTCTTTTTCTAGAACAATATTAGAAGTTAGCATATTTACTTAATCAAGATTTTTATAGGAAGACTGAGGCTAATACCACTACGATAAACATTATGATCGTTAAAACCTTGAGGCTTTACATTAGCTAATTTACCTCGGGGAATTTTAGAAAATACAGAACCCTCTGCAAACATATGAACTTTTTTTCTTCTTAATTGACGACCATCTGAAGAATAAGAACCAATCCAACCACCTCGTTCTTTTAGTTCATAACTAGCAATAGGTTTATCTTCTTCTCCAAGTAGCTGTTGTAGATGAAAAGAATCATCTGTCCAAAATAGACTAAGAAGACTGTGATAACTGGACTGATTAAATTTAAGCACTTTATTCCATTGTTTCGACAGAGTTTTCTTTCTAGTGTATTGGAATCTCCCAGCACCACTAGAACGTTCTCCGCCAAGACCTTCATCGCCTAAAAATTCCAAAACTTCAAAAAAAGTATTTTCCCATTCTGAATCAAGAAAGTTTACTAAAAAGTAAAGACCAGAACTATAATTTTCTTCCCATCTATACTGCACGAATCCCGTATGATAGAAATTGCTTGCATGAGTTACGCGGTCAATACTAACTTTAGGTAATTTACTGAATTTATAATTATCTTTGTATTGGAAAGTTCCAGCTTTTGTTAATACCTGAGAAGTATTTGCACTTTTAATAGTTTTAACAATCAATTCATTACGGTCGTTTTCGGAAAAGCCATTCCCTTGATACCAACGTTGCCAAATATCTATTGGTAAATATTTTAGCTTTTTAAAAGTTTTGAAAAAAGCAAGATCGCCTCCCTCTTCTTCTGTAGGATATCCTGATGGCAAACATAGAGGACGAGGTAAGTAATAAATTGTTTTTGTTTCTTTTTGAGGTTGTTGATAAATGAAAGTAGAACTTAAACTAAAGGGAATATTATCTATATCTAGAAATTGCTCCAATATTTCAGATACAGATTCTTTACCTCTTAACTTTGCATAAGCGTTAATCCAAGCACTAAATAAGGTGTCAGAATAAACTCGCTCGCTTGTTTCTTCAATACCAATTCCTAACTCACCAAAATGAGCTACATTTTTGCCAAAATTAAGTTTAACTAACCTCCAATTATTCATACGCTATCTTCATTTTCTTCACTATCTAACTTTGATTGTTCAATTGTTGGTAATAGTGCTTGAATCTCAGGAAATTTAGCTGGCAATTGGTTAGTAACTTTAGCTTCTATAGATGCGCTTAATTCTTTTGATGACAATGGCTGTAAAGGATCGTTATTAAAGTCTTGATAGTTTTTGTATTGAAATTTCCAATTTTTAAAACTGATTTTGCCGTAACCACGAGAAATATTTCCACCCAATCCATCATCTTCTAATACCATCATGGCTCGAAGAATATTTTTAATATCTCTATGTGCTTCCGTAAAAATTTCTGCTCTATTTATAAGCTGTCCTGAATTTTGTTCTTCATCAGTAAAATCTTCTACCGTATAAACTAGCTCTACTTCAAACTCCGAATCTTTAGGAACTCTTTCTACCTGTCTAGGATTAGCAGCAGCAGTAATACGATCTATCCCATTTTCAAACTTCCACTCGGTCATGTATAAACCAGTATCAATTTTTTCGAGCAATTTTGCAGAGTTATCAGTTAAATAAGCATCTCTAACTATTAAACGTGCAGTAGAGCTACGTCCTTTAACAAAAACATATTTTTCATTATTACCTAAATCATTCCGCTCTTCAGATTTAACAAGTTCTAAATCTTGCTCTTCACAGATAGATTTTTTCACCCAACAAGAAACTCCTGTAGAACCAAAAATTCTACTGACAGGGCAATTTTTTGCACCTTTAAATTTTATTGTTTGTTTATTCGATTGTTCGCCAATTTCCGAATAACCTTCTTCGAGATCGTCACTTTCATAACGATAAGTACCACTTCCACCAGGACGATTGACTGGTTTATTTTCTAAGCGTTCTAAAATAGACCTAAGTTTACCTTTTAAAGATGAGCCTGGAATGTAGGGATGACGAGAAATAGGATCGCGGATTACAGAATGATCTAATCCTCCAATATCTAATGTTTCTCCTCCTCCTCCTATGTGTAAACCTGTTTCAATAACAATATCTACAGTAATAAAAAACTTACCAAATAGTTTTTTGGGTTTAATTAATCTAGGCATTATTTTAGTCTCCACCTGCTGCTTTGTGATAGGCAATTATTGCTTCTACAAGCTGTACCAAACGATAAAAATCTTTTTCAGAATGTACTTTTTTGATTCCTGCTGTGACGACATTACAAAAATCTTGAGCGGGATTTAATGAGTCCCCTTTCCTCATTTCTTGTTTTTTTCGAGCAGCAGCAAAAGCAAGTTGAGGTTGTAAAAAATAAAGATCGTCTTGAATATCTTCAATTTTTCCTGTTTTTGCTAAACGAGCCTTTAGTTGTTTTAGTGAATCCAAAAATCGACGCAAATGATTAGTTTTTAATCCGTATTTTTTGAGGTGGTCGCTAAATTTTTCTGTATCTTCAACAAGGGGACGAACTTTATATTCATGCAAACCATTTTTAGATTTTTCAATTGTTTTAATAATTTCTTTAGTAATCATTTCGCGCTCGTTATCATTTTCTTTTTTGCTTGAATATTCAATTTTTTTCTTTTTCTCTTTAATTTGATTTCTATTTGTATTTATCGATTTTTTATAAGGTTTATTTAAAGATTGATTCATACTTTCGTTTTATTCAAAAAGTTAATATTTTTGTTCAAAAAGTAAAAATGCGCGATCGCAATTCTTTTAGCAAATTTTCTAAAAATCAAGCATTCCATAATTGCTCGACAGTTAAAGCCAACTCTGGAAAAGTAGGCGATACAATTTGCTCATTATTGTTATAAACTTGTTCCTCATAAAAACCCTCGACTAACTCTAATACAGTTACCTTTTTCTCTTCAGGATCGATAATCCAATATTCAGGAATTTCTGCTGCTGCATATTCAGATCGCTTATAACGATAATCTCGATTAACTGACTCTGGGCTAACAACCTCCACAACTAAAACAGGAGGAGTTTCTAATACTGCCGAAACATCAATATATGGTTCAATTTGTTCTCGCGTTACAACACTTAAATCAGGAATTCTAGAACGATTAAAAGTAGTACGAACACCAATGTCACTTAGAGCAAGCCAATTTAAAGTCAATCGCTCAATCTCTGCCTCAAAAACCTTACTAATTAGTCTAATAATTAGAGCATGACGACCCATCGGCGGATTCATTAAAAGCAATTCTCCATCTACAAATTCATAACGATTATCAGTTCCATCGTCATAATTTAAGTATTCTTCAAAAGTTAGCTTTTGCTTAACATTGGTTGCAGTCATGATGTTGTATTTAGACTAACGGTTTAATAATTCTATCCAAGTTGCGATCGCCCTATAATAAGGCGCATTGCGTGGATTTTTCAAGGACTTCCTAAAATCATCTTTGATTTTGACATTTTTTTCTAATCTTGCTAACGTATAAGCAATCTGGGGTAAATGCAAGTAATATTTAAGGTCTTTATCTTCAAAGGGATACAATTTATCTCTTCTTTTTTGTTCAATTTCTTCAAGTTTTTGTTCCTGTAATTGAGCAGTATTCAGTAGATTACGGACAAAGTTTCGTGTATAATCTGTTCCTATTTTTTGGTATTCTAATTGTTTTACGAACGAAAAAACTCCCCATAAATCGGGATAATCTTCTGCTTTTAAATAATCTATGATTTCTTTTTCCTTTTCAGATAAATTTTCCATTTGAGTTTTTTGCTCAATGGAAACCCGAATATTCTCTTTATTTCCTAACCATTCATCCCATTTAAAAGTTTCACCAAATAACGTCAAGCTATCACGCCCATTTCCTTTGGCTGCTTCTTCTGCATCCCCTGAATCTTCTGCTGCTTGGTAGAGGGGATATTTAGGTACAGCAAGACTAATCCCTGCGGAGATAGTAATATCTGGGTTGTAGCCAGTATATGCCCGAAAAGATTGATCGACATCAAAGCTAAATTCTACTACTTCATTCCACGCACCACTGATAAATAAGTCGTCACCACCTGCATATATAAATAAGAGATTGTCGCGCTTTTCGCCTTTTTTCGGTAAATCTATTTTTGTGTAATTTTCATTTTGGGGAAGATTATTGTCTCGATCTTCTGCCAAACTGTTTAGATATACTTTAAAAAAGTAAGTCATCTGCCGAGATAAACCCGCTATCTGAGGTAAAGTTTGTTTTTCTCCTAATCCTGTTGCAAAAATTTTGCCTAAATTATCTACATCCATTCTCAGAGAAGCAACTCGCTCAATTCCTTGAGATGCTTTGGCTAATTCTTCGGCTGTTGCAAATGCTTTGGGATCGTCTTTACTTTTTTGGGAGTAATTACCAAGGAAAAGAGGTGTGGCATCTAAACCAACATAATCATTAATATTCCAGTTATTAATTAAGAATAATTTGCCTCGCTCGGCTTTTTTCTTGGCTTCGCTAATATCATCAAAGAGATGGTAGTAATGAATTTCTGTTTTGCTCAATTTAAACTGAAGATACTTTTTAGAAGAAAGAGTTCTATCTTGCGATCGCACTATCGCTTTAACATCTCTTAATTGTCCGCCCAAACGATATAATCGGCGACAAATACCACAGGCTTCAACATCACTATCATCACCTAATGGTTTTAGATTTTCTACATCATCTCGATGACATACTTTACAGGGTTCGTAGGCAGGTTGTGGGGTAAGTAAATCTGATAGTTCTTGTCTGAATTTTTGCGATCGCAATCCATCTAAATTCTTATTAGCTTTTGACCAAACTTCAGCAAATTCGTTGTTTGATACTTTTGCTACTTCAAATTCATAGCTATCTAAAGCCAGGAATACCTTACCCTGAAACTCATCCTTCAACCATTGATTAAACTTGTTACCTATTTCTTCGACAGCTTGTTTGGTTTTATCTGAATCTGTTGCCAAGATATAAAGCTTACTTGCACCAGCAAAAATAATGTTGGTACGAGGTAATTTTAATTCTTCTAATAGTTGTTGTACTATTTCTTCTGTTACCAATTCCAAATAGAAACTACGCGCACGCAGAGACTTGAGCGCACCAGCACTAGAAATGGTATAGATGAATTTCTGCACTCCAGATAAATCTCCCACAATCAGACTTAATTTTTTGGCATCGGGATTTTTGGTTAATGCAGTAGATACAGCAGCAGTAGATCGTATTAAATCGACAAATGCTACATCTTCATCATCTAAAGCGATAAATGAGCCGTATTTTTCGATAATTAAAGCCAGTAGGGATTCATTTTGCCAATTTTCATCTCGCTCGAGAAGGGTTCTTATTTCTTGGCATGATGTTTCTAGATATTTTCTGATATCTTCTGATGTCGGTTGTATATTTTGAGGATAAGGAATATTGGGTTTTTCGTTGTCGATTTCTCTTGGTATCCAATAATGATTTTCACTCTGCCCTCGATCTAGCTTGATGCGATCAAAAAGTACTCGCAAAGCTTTAATTTCGGAATTATCTGACAAACTTATTATATCGGTGAAATCATCTTCTACAGAACAATTCTCAGGTATGCTCATACCAGCATTAGTAAACAAAAGCTTAACAGCGTGCTGAAGAATTTTTAATGCAGAGGGAATAACCAAAGAATCAGACATTGAATTTAAGGCTGCTTGTATTTTGGGAGAATTGAGAAAGTTTGATTTCTATCTATCAAAAGTAACCGTATTTCATATTTATAATTTAAAAATATCTTTTTTATTTATATTTCGTTCGATTTAAGCCTATTATTAAAATTGTGCATATTTAGGCTCTGTATATAACTCGAAGAAAACGATGCAATTTTATGCAGAATCGAGCAATGTTTAATAAAACTTCGTATCTCCCAGATTCTAATATGTATCTAAGAGATATAAATTATATTTTTTTAACTAGACAAATGCTGTGCGTAAGCATTCCAATCTATAGCTGGTACTGTCCCTAATGATTGAAGTTTGCCAAGCAGCCTAAAAATAAAATACATAACAGCTTTTTCACTTTGTTCGTTGATTATTTTTGGATAAGAGTCAAAGAAATCGAAATGATCGCCTGAAACAGCCAAGCCACAATCTAATTTTTGCTCATCATTTAATTTATAATGATTTTCAAGAAAAGTACCTTTAAAACCACCAGAATAGCCATTATTAATAGCCAAAATTCCACAAACTATCTTAAATAAAGGTTTTGCTGGATAAGTTCCACCAGCATGAGGAATTGGAACAGAAGTTCGATGTAGTTTTCTTACTGATGCAGCTTTGTCTCCTGCATATTTTAAATTACTGCTAATTTTGGGCTTGACTTCAAAAACTGCATATACAGATTCAGCGAGAATAAATCTCATCTCATCCTCAATAAATAATTTGGGAGTATACTGAGGATCGAAAATTACAATATCAATTTGATCGCTAGTCTTTCCAAGACTATCAATTATTATTCCACTTTCAATTGCGTAGCGTTTGGGTAAATACTCCCTTAATAATTTAATAAAAGCTTGCTCGGTTGCTTCTCCTTGCTTGCCATTATGAGTAGATTTTTTGTTTCTTTTGAATTTACCGTTAAGGTATTCTTGGACATCAGAAAAAATTTCTTGTAAAAATTCTTGTCCCTTTTCTTCTGAATCTATCTTTGCTTTATTTGTCATTATTTTGATTTGAGCTACAAAATTAGTCTGTCCAAAATTACTACTGTAACAACGCGATTTTGAAAAACTAGATATATGTTCCTAAAAATATTAATTGGCTTTTTATTTCTTCAGATGAAATAGATTCAATCAGATTCTGTAATCCTTTTAACTGCTCACCAACAGAATATCTTTGTCTCGGTACAACAATAATGCCAGAATGCTTTTTTCTCTCGGTCATGTATATTGTATGCAATCGGCAGAAGTCTCCAACATTAAACGTGTATATTATACGATTGTTTTTTCTTGCCCAAATCAACTGTTCGGTGTCAGCTATGCCACGATTGTTAGCCTCTGGAGTTGATATAACGTCAATGTTTAACTTTCTCAAAGCTTCTACAAAAGATTTTCTACTAGCATCCTCATCAATATACAAACGAATCTGATTCACTATTTTTGATTAGTTTTGGATTGTACTGATAATTTTTGATATTCCGCCTTATCTTCAGCTAGATATTGTTCTATTTGTTCTTGATTAGCGTAATAGTAAGCCAATGCTGCATAAATCTCTGCCAAGGATAAAAAATCGTACTCATCCTTTATTTGCTTAGGACTCAATCCTTCTCTATTCAGACTTGCTATTTGCTCGACAGAAAACCTTTTGCCTGCAATTCTTGGACGATTAAAACAGACATCTGGTGTTGAAACAATTAATGTTCCAATATCAATAGTAGTTACCATTTATTGGTTTTGATAGTTGTTTTATCTTAAGATTATACCCATTAAAGGATTGTGAAATTGTCGTTCTTTTATGTTTTTGGTGCGATCGCAAATCTAACTCTTATTAACCGATCTGTTTGACCATATTTTTTCGCGGACGACCACCTTTTTTCCCGTTTTCTCTAGATGCTGTTTGTTTGCGTTCTGATTTTGACTTACCACCTTTGGATGCTATTTCTTTCATCCAAGATTTAGTGCCGAATATACCCAGTAGTAAGCCTTGAATACTGAGATCGATATCTGCTGTTTCCCATCTCAATCCTTTTTGATTGGGCGTTAGCTTTACTTCCGCAATAATTTCGTTTTCTAGTTCGCTAACTCCTTCTATTAGATCGATTGGGCAGGAAAATATAGAACCATTAATAAAGTAAATAGCTAATGTTTTGGTATCACGATCGAATAAAACTTTTTCCGCCCGTGGTTCGGTTTTATTTATTTGCTCTTGATTTTTTATTGCAGTATTAATCTGCTGTTCGATCTGCTGTTGCGTCAGTTCTGCCATTTTTTACCCACTATGAATGGTTTTCCACTTATTAATTAGTTCTTGTTGATTCTCTTGAACTATTGCGATCGCTTTTGCCACCTCTTTTGCTTTCAAATTATAAAATTCTCGCAGTTCGGGATTACCATTTTTGCCCACTAGATTAATTATGCATTCGCCATCATCTTTGATAACGTGTACGTGACTTGGTAAATGGTCGTTAAGATATATTCTGACAAAATATCCCTCTACACTAAGTATGGTGGGTATCTATTGATATTTATTCTAAGTGCTTGGGTTATTTTAACATGGGTAAATTTTGGCTGCCCTGTGCGATCGCACTTCTTTTATTTCTTCAATCCTGCAAATGCTTTATTGATTTGGGCTGCATCGATCGCTCTTCCCATTAAGGTTAGAACGTTATTTGCGGGAGTATAGTAAACATCTTGGTTGTTAAATATGTTGTCTAGCTCATTCACTCTACGTTTTATGTAGATAACTATTGTCAATCGCTCTGGAATTATTGCAACTATTTTTTTGAGTATGCTAATTACTTCTTCGTCATCAGAAAATTGACCATTTACAAAGTCCATAACTACCACATCACAATTAGAAAATGATGATTTTCGCTCGTGGTTTTCTACTGGTGAAATATTAAATCCTCGATTATCTAATAGTTTGTATTCTTGAAGCGATCTAATGTCGGGATTTAACATTGGCAAGCAATATTTAACGTTAGTGCTACTCACTATCGCCTCTTGTTTGACTATTCTTTCTACATCTTCAATTCTTTGATTAACTTTTTCTGCAATTTCTTTAGTAACAGTTCTTTCAATTAGATCGTTTACATCTCTTTTTAATTCTTTGAAACTGAGAATTTTAGTTAAACCAACAAATCCCGCGATCGCAGTAACCGAAATAAAGGCAAAATTAATAATCCTATATGAATAGGAAATGTTTGATTTAAGCAAATCAAATTCATCTTTGACTAACTCAGAAGTTATTGATGCAAGGAAGTTGCTATGGGCGATCGCATTAATTAAATTTGACATGAGATAGCTATGAATAAATTCAATATATAGCTAAATTATAGTCATTTCAAAGCGATCGCTAGTATTTTGTGGGAGAAATATAATATTTAGGTGCTTGAGGCTAATTGAGTTTGAGATTTGGCGATCGCAGGTTGTATTTAAGACTGGCGATCGTATTTTTTTGTGTTTCCATCCCCTGACGGGGTACGTGTTTTCAAAGGTGGTTGTAAGTAAAATTCCATCTCAGGACAAGGTTGTCATATGGTTTCCATCCCCTGACGGGGTACGTGTTTTCAAAGTTTTTGATAGTGTTGTTAAAGATATTATGCTTAATAATATCGTTTCCATCCCCTGACGGGGTACGTGTTTTCAAAGGTTAGCATTAGACTAATGCTTTAATGTTCATATAAGGTTTCCATCCCCTGACGGGGTACGTGTTTTCAAAGACTAGCCTTTAGAACCCTTATGGGGCAATGCCTCAAATGCAGTTTTTCGCGGGCTAATTTAAAACAGCAAATTAATAGAAATTAGTTGCAATAAGCCCAAGTGCTATCGGCTTAGAATCCATACAGTGAGAGGCATCGACGGAGGTCAACCAAATTATAGGGTATTCAGAGGTTGGGCTTACCCCCCGAATACTGATAGAAAATATTGGGAAACTTACTAGAGAAATTTATTAAATTGTCAAGGTTCTTTAGTATCAAAACTATATCAATATTTATAAGTAATCCTGAAACTATTTATTATTTCCTAAGATTTTGGATATTTTTGGTTATATCAAAACAATAGTTCAGAACTGGCAATGAATTGGTTTTATGGCGCGATCGCCGTTATTAAGAAAAAAACCAATTAGTTTTGCTCAGAATAATAGTCTCTCATATCTGCCCTAGTTAACTTAACGTAGGTTTTCACCGTTTCGTAAGGTATTTGCAGAGATTTGGCAATTTCATTTAAGCTTTGACCGATTTCATACATGGCATAGATTGTAGCTTTTCTGGTACAAGTTGCGATCGCCCGATTGCCTCCCTTTCTGATTTGCGATCGCATTAGAATCTCAGTAATTTCTTGAATTCTAGGTTGAAGCAAAGCATTCAAATCTGCACTGTCTGAAGATTTTAGTTGAGATAGAGTTTTTCTGCGAGGAGTAAAAAGAACTTGTTGTTGTTGAATCACTTGTCTTAGTTGATTATTTTCTTGGCGCATCTGTTCGATGGTGTTGGTTAATTGGTTTAGGGTTAAGGCAATGTTCTGAGATTCAGGGATTTGTAAAGTTAGAAGCTCTAAGGCGATCGCTTTTTGTTTGATAGTTTCCAGAGAGGTCAAAGCTTGATTGAGTTTTATTGATTGTTCGTGTACTGCTGTATGGATAATGCGATTTAAAGATAAATCTACTGCAACGGGTTTTTCTACAAGATTATGGATAGCGTGGCGATGCTTCAAGGCGATTTTTAATTGAGTTTGTAAGGCATTAATCTCTTGGATGAAGGGAGATAATTCTGAATCTTCCAAAGTTTTAGATAGTTTTTTCTCTGTTACAGATTGTTTTGTTGGTGGAGACATAGGAGAAGTAACAGAATTTTGCCAACCAGTTAAAGACTGTATCCAAGTCCTAATTCCTACTGCTGCAAATTGTCTGAATGCTTGACGAGCTTTTTCTGTTGGACGTTGAGATTCAAAAGCATACCATTCCAAAATGACCGCGCAAACTGAGTCTTTGATAATAGTGATATTTTTAAACTCATGATAACTCGTACCAAGTGTCAATTCTTTATTCTGCAAAGGTTTCAGAAAATCTGGGCAAGAACTCGTGATAACTGATTTTAATAGTTGATTGACTGCATGAGGTTTAACTCCACACATCCGAGCCAAACCAGATTGACTCATCCCAGATTTGCCTGTTGCTCGAACAGTGAAAAACTCAATACCTTCTGATTCGCGACGTAAAATACTCATTGTGACCTCTATATTAGGTTACTCTCAGTGGAGTTATTGGTGTGTCAGCACCATGCTCGCGACTGAGTTTTGTCTTAGAGGTATTATACTACATTTTGGTTACTTTGGCGATCGTCATTTTCCTAAGATTTCTAATTATGCGATCGCGCTATATAACAGCGGATGTTTGGACATTTGGATGCTTGGTTTTAAAAATGCGATCGTCTGTTAGTGCATCAAGCAATTGTTTCCATCCCCTTGCGGGGTTCTGAGTTATTGAAACTTTAGTGATTCCGAACTCCAAAAAATTCTCAATATGTTTTCATCCCCTTGCGGGGTTATGGGTTATTGAAACTACGTTATTGGTTTCACCATGGGGAGCGATCGCAAATTTCCATCCCCTTGCGGGGTTCTGAGTTATTGAAACAGAAGCGATATCTTGGATGTAGTATCGAATCTAGGTTTCCATCCCCTTGCGGGGTTCTGAGTTATTGAAACGGTAAAATCTTCAGACAAACTAGCGAATCTGTTTCTTGTTTCCATCCCCTTGCGGGGTTATGAGTTATTGAAACTGCGATCTCTTTTTTGAGGGGTTCTGGGGAAATCACCTGTTTCCATCCCCTTACGGGGTTAAGTAGATCGAAAGACTTCGCTGTAGAGAGCTTATAGAGCAAGGGTTTCAGAGGACAAATCGACACAATAACTATGTACTGGTCAATATTTGACTCCTATTGAGAAAACATGGAACGATCTATCTTCTCAAAGCCTGGATCAGACTGGCATCGACGCAATACCGTTCGGTTAAGCCCCCCAGCCCCCAACTTTGGGGGAGCCAGATTTGTAAGCAGCTAAGGAATGCGCGAGTGGGGAGCCAGATTTGTAAAAGTTCCCCAGGATTGGGGGATTTAGGGGGCGGACAAAATAACTTGAGCGACTAACCGAACAGTATTGGGCATCGACGCATCTCAATGAAAAAAGTACATTTCAGCGTTTGAAGTTATTGTGTCGATCGCGATTGTAAAAAAAGCGGTGTGACCCTAAGAAATATTTAGTTTTCAAAGTACTTGGTTACTATTATCCATCGCCTTAAGCAATTATTGATTGTTCCCAAGGATATCTTTAGTTTTGAGCCGAATAGTAGTTTCTAATATCTGCTCTCGTTAACTTGACATAAGTTTTGACTGTTTCGTAAGGCATTTGTAGGGATATGGCAATCTCATTGAGGCTTTGACCGATTTCATACATGGCATAGATTGTAGCTTTTCTGGTGCAAATTGCGATCGCTCTATGACCTCCCGTTCTGATTTGAGATTTCATTAAAATAGCGATAATTTCTTTAATTCTGGGTTCTAAGACTGTTTCTAGATTTTTATTTGTAAGTAATTGAGCTTGAGCTTTTCTGCGGGGAGCAAATAAGATTTTTTGTTGTTCAATGACTTGTTTTAAGTTGGTGTTTTCTTGGCGTAATTCGGCAACTAAGTGAGTAATTCGAGCAAAAGATTGCCATAAGTTGTTATATTTGTCTATCTGCTGTCTTATAGTTGTTAAGACTTCGATTTTATCTTGAATAGATTGTAAAGTGGCTAAGGCTTGATTGAGTTTTTGTGCTTGAACGTGAACCGCAGTATGTACAATCTGATTGAGAGATAAATCGACAACGGTAGGTTTTTCGACGATATTGTGAATTGCATGGCGGTGTTTGAGTGCCACCATGAGATCGTGTTGCAGTAATTCGATTTGTTGGAGTAAATATTCGCTATCAATATCGGACTGAAGCTGAATAGTATCGGGGTTAAACTCTTCTGTAGTGATTGGCGGAGTTTCTTGAGTTTGCCAGCCTGTAATGGATTGAATCCAGGTGTTAATCCCTAAAGTCATGAATTTATCCATGCTTTGTTCGGCGATTTCTCTACCTTCGAGGGCGTAGTGTTTGACAGTTGCAGCACAAAAGTCAGCCCTTAAAATTTTGACCACACCACCTTTTTTCTTATAAACCCCTTCCAGGTGCAAATCCTTACCAATAAAAGCTTTTAGGCGTTTTGCTGCTTGTTTGGCTTCCAGGTTTTTTACTAATTCATTTATAGTCCAGTGAGTTACACCACATAAAATTGCTAATCCGCGATGACTAATCCCTGATTCGCCTGTAGCTTGGACTGTGAAAAATTCAATACCGTTTGTTTCGCAACGTAAAATACTCATTGTGACCTCTCCTGTAGGTTACTCCCAGTGGAGTTTATTGGTGTTGTCGCACCATGCTCGCGACTGGGATTTTGTTTGAGAGTATTATACTATATTTCAGGCTTTATTGCGATCGCCATTCTCCTAAGATTTTCTATTATGCGATCGCGCTATATAACAGTGAATGTTTGAACACTGGGATGCTTGGTTTGAAAAATGCGATCGTCTATACAATGCATTAAGCAATTGTTTCCATCCCCTCGCGGGGTTATGAGTTATTGAAACAGAAATTATTATTGGTGGTGGAACATCTCATTATTTGTTTGCATACCCAAAGGGGATTTTAGCTCATTTCAAAAATAAATTGCAATATGAATTGGCAAAAGATTTAGTTTTTCCATCCCCAGAGGGGATTTTCGGTCATTTCAAGGATACAGTGTCTGCGCTTTCTAACGGGAGGTTACTTGTTTCCATCCCCAGAGGGGATTTTAGCTCATTTCAAGATAGCTTTTTCTATGATCCCAGGAAAACAAAATATGCTAGGGTTTCCATCCCCAAAGGGGATTTTAGCTCATTTCAAGAACAGCGATTCGCGAAGCTAGAAAAAATATCGATTACAAGTTTCCATCCCCAGAGGGGATTTTCGGTTGTTTCAAGAAGAATATGAATTGCTTTTGCCCTTGTTAAATCGAAGTTTCCATCCCCAGAGGGGATTTTAGCTCATTTCAAGAAATAGTCGAAGCTGTTAAGTTGGCGCGATCGCAATACTAGAGGTTTCCATCCCCAGAGGGGATTTTAGCTCATTTCAAGATAACAGACCTACAGGGATTGAGGTCAATAACGGTCAGTTTCCATCCCCAGAGGGGATTTTAGCTCATTTCAAGCTATAATTTTTGTCCATGATGGAGTTTTGCGTAATAGTTTCCATCCCCAGAGAGGATTTTCGGTCATTTCAAGTCTGTACCTTAGAAACCAGACAGTATTTAGTTTTCCAGGTGCATTTTATCGAAGTCCTATAAATGCTAGCACAAGCAATCTGCAAACAAAGAGAAAAAAAGCTTATATGAAATACAAAAAAGAATGCAACATATAATCTGTAGTGATAATTCATGAATTATCACTACAAGGTAAAATTATTTGTAGCAAACATTTAAGTATTTGATATTAAATCCTTACTAGATATAGATCGTCAAGGTGTTTTTAATCGACAAACCTTCAATCAAATCAATATATTATCTTGGTTTCAGCCATTTTTTTTGCTGATGGTAATTTCCACACTTGGGTTCGACAGAAACAGATCCCAAAGAAAGCTCTTGCAACTATGGAAATCAACCCCTCAAAGCACGACGGGCTAACTTAGCATAAGTCTTAACCGTGTCATAGGGCATTTTTAAATCTTCCGCAATAGAAACCAAAGATTCCCCAAACTCACGACGAGCCAAAATAAGCGATCGCGTCTGACAAATCTTCTTAGCGCGATCGCCACCAGTACGCTTTTGAGTTGCCATTAATGCTTCAAAAATTTCTCTTTGTCGTTGAACAATAAAAGTTTCCACAGACATAGATAAGATATCTGGTTGCCGATCTTGCCAGCCCAACCGCGTTTGACCCAAACCAAAAGTAGTTTTATGACCCGTACCACTATAGGGGGCGAGTTGTCCCAATGCCTTGTAAAGCTTGATAAACTCAGGATTATCGCTGGTAGATTTTGCTAAATCCAATTCTACCGAACCTACAAAACCCGTTACCAAACCACGTTTTCCTCCTGGAACTCTAAGAGAATCTAATTGATGTCGGGTAATAATGACATTTTCTTCAATCCAAAGCAAAAATAAATCTCGGTCGAATTTATGGGGTGCAAAATGATTCCAACGGCGGAGATAGCTGTGAAACAACTTATCGGGGGCGGGCAAAGGATAGTGATTGCCTTTGCTGCGAAAGCTAGTCGCACTCAAAAAACTAAGAGCAAATTTTTTTCTAGAGATAGTTTGCAATAGATTGCTATAAGTAGTGGCAGGTAAAGCAATGTCTACCGATTGTATTGAGAGATAAATCTTGTCGGGGAAAGTACTTTCAGGTGGTTGCTTGAAATTCAAAATAATGTATCTCGGCATATTATGTAGCCAATGTCGAAACCAGCGCACCACCCGTTGAGACAATGCCGACAGATACCAATGATAGGTTTTTCCTTCAAATAAAATTAGTCGATCTTCATTTTCTGTCATCTCGCCAAAAAGACGGGACATGGTAAATGGTTTTTCCGATTGTCCATCATGAAGATATTGAGAAAGTTGGGGGTCTTTTTTTAGAACTTGGCTTAAAAACCAAGCGTGCAAACCTTTGGCATAGTTAGTTGGTAATGCTACATCTTTTTTCGGAGAAACTGTAAAAATCAAACTCACCAACTCAGTATCATCTGACCAATCTAAGGAAGCCTTAACCATTAATCGCAAAAATGTTGACTCTCAACTGTCTTATTTTATCGGTAACATCAAGTCACGATTTCTTTGGTAATCTTTCAATAATTATTCAAATGTTCGAGCTGCTGATATAGCGATCGCCATAACTATATTTCGCGATCGCATTTTCCTACTTTATTGAATTATAAACCAACCCTGTTGACCATAAAATTACAACTTTTCAAATGGTAGTGCTGCACCAGGCTATAGTTCGATTCAGACGATCGCAGCAAGGAAAAGAGTCGCAGCCGAGATAGAAAAAATACTTAATAAATAGAAAACAAATCTTTAGTTGATACTCATAAAACTTGCGTATCAAGGCTTACAAAAATTGTTGGAGCGAATTATTGCATTTTTAAAGTGTATTTCAATTTAAGGCGATCGCATAGTGGCAAATTGTTTAACCGTATTATTATTTATCTGATGAGTTGAGAATCTTTAAATAGCCAAAATTGTTGGAGCGAATTATGAGTTTACACTTGCTCTTTTAAGAGATTAATGTCTTACCTATCAACGTAATGCTAGATATTAGTGTATTTCTCCAGCAAAAATTGCACCCATAAGCAAATCCAGGTATACATATTCTTCACATGATAGCTGTGTCTCAGGAGCGCAAAGATTCTCAATTGCCGTTTTCATGTTATTGGTTAGATGACCAGTTTTTTGGGCGTTTTGAAAGATTATTTTGAGTGTCATTTGAACTAATTCTCCTTTTCCACTTAATTTTAGAAATTAAATTGTTAATTTTTAGATAAACAATTTAACCGAAAGACCTGAGTGATTGACAATTCAAATTATAAAAAATAAAAATATGTTTGGAAAATATAAACTGACGCTTTTAAAATTGTCATAACATAAGTATAAGTACTTACATTATAATTTGTTAAGAATTAGCAAAAAATTTAACGCAGATATAAATGGGACAAGAAACTATCAATAATTCTTGTCTCAGGAATTATTTTTTCTTGAGGAAACAATTGGGTTCTGATTATCTTGACCTTCTAAGATTTTTTCTGAATTATCACACCTTCTCAGAAAGTCAGATTCCTGAGCGAGTGGGAAAAAGTCCCATCGATCCTTAAGATATGCGAACGATGAGTTCTAACCCACAATAACTAAACTTAACCTTACTAACATTAGAGAATCTACAATTTAGCGAAAAATATCTCTAATCGAATCGGAAATAGTTCTTTCAATACCTCTTCTCACCCCATTTCCCACTGTTCTTTCAATGGCAGAAGGACGACGGTGGGGTTTGGTTTGTGCATCTTCATTATTAGACTCTTCCCTAAAATCGAGCGCGACGGGATTACCAAGAAATTTAATACTGTCAATTTTTCCCTCATGGCTTCTACTGGACACCCCAAAGCGATCGCTACCTTGATAAGCAGATTCGACCGCAGTCAGTTCAACATTAATCAAGCCACCATCTTTTGTAATCATACCTGCATGAACCGCAGCTTTACAAAGTCCAGAATTCATCGTATATGTATCAGTTCCCCATACAGGAGCATAAACTTGAGTAGAAGGTGCAGTAGGACAGCTAAAAGTAAATACCTGAGCTTCACCTTGATTGTTTAGTTCAAAACTACTTAAGCGGGTACTCCAGCCAATTTCTGGCACTGAAGATAATTTCGCTTGAGCGTTAACTGTTTTTGCAGAAAACAACCCAGTTGCCATAGCAGTACCCAGAAAACCTAAAATAATAGTCTGAGGAGATAATAATAGTTTCATCGAATTACTTTTAAGACATTACAAGATAGCTCTTTTATAACTTCAATAATTATATTTTATCACTGCCGAGAAAGCGATCGCGATCGCCGATTATCTTAACCTCTTTCTAGCTCCACGTAATGAACTCGCGTTGTTTAAGTGCCATATCTGTAACCAGGCAAACATCCCCAGTTAGATACAACCCTTTATTCCCAGTTCCTATCGCCGAGTTAAAATTGTTCAGCTTACATAATCTCTCAAATATTCATAAGGTTTGTTCAAGTCACCATCAAGGGCGATCGTCGCTTCATAGATCATTCGACTATCGGCTTGATTTAACTCTGACCATACTTTTGAGATTAATTGATTGCCAAAATCTTCTGAAGCATCTCTCGGTAGTTCATTGGGAAGGTTATCTACTGCCATGACATCAATGCAGTGACTTTGAAATGGCTGAGTTTCTTTTTCTGACACAGGGTCATAACCATAAATCGGCTCGGCAATCGAAGAGGCTCTGATTGTCGAAGGAATAGAAGAATCTGGGGCAATATCGCAGGTAACATCGGCAATGACCCGAATCGTAAAATCCTTGCGCTTCATGTCCTCAGATGTAAAGAAGACTGGAATACGGCTATCCCAATAGATACCATTGAGCATAATATTCGCAGTATGGGTGTAGGGTTCAAAAATCGACTCGTACTGTGAGGGATGTTGATAATAGTGAGTTTCATCAAAAGAAATTTCTCCCCGTTTGCGATACATATCCTTGACCGCCAGTTGTGTATAGACAGGTTCGTTAAAGTTTTTCTCCAAAAATGCTTGAGGTAAAACCCGCTTTATTTTCATCAAGTCCAACACTTCAGTAGCCCCCTTAGCAACTCGACCTTCTCCAGTGACTACCAGCTTGATATGGGAAAGAGGTAAATTTTGATAATAAGTTTGAGCTTCTGCCCAGTCATGACATTCATGCATGGGTTTGAGTAAAAATTCTCCCTCACGTCGTCCCCAAGTGAGAATGGCATTATGACCTCCCACAATTCCCGCCCAGCGTCCAAAAGCAATTATTCGTTGACCAGAAGAGTCACGCAAGCATTCATAATCGATTAAGCGAATTTTTTGTTGCAGGATCGAACGCAAGAGTTCGCGATTATAGGGTTGTTTTTTAATCGTATGAGAGAAAAAGAGGTAGGTTTTATTCGGCAGCAGCAGGGAAATGGGAACTTCTTTAACTCCTAACAACAGATCGCATTTGGCAAGATTTTCTGTTAATGGGATACCTTGATTTTGATATTCGGAATCGTTAAAGCATCTCTCTTGACTAGGCTGGACAAATATTTGTAAATCTCGATCTCGATCTAGCAAATATCGGCATTGCTTCGGTGTTAACGGCACTCTAGTATCACTCTTGATTTTGCCTTCTCTGACGATTCCTACTTTCATTATTAATTAATTGTTTCATTTTAAATTATCACTGTCCTATTCTGGATCGGACACCAAAGCTTTGTTACATTTAATACTAAAATGTTTTATAACTCAGCTATACCAAACACTTTTAGTCATCTTTTCACAAACAAGAAAATTTCATGTTTGACCGTATTATTCGCTTTTTAAGCTCAATCAAATTAGCCATACCTCTGCTTAGTGCCATCATTGGTGTTTTGATTTGGGCTACGTTTTATGAATCAGAAGTAGGTACAACCACAGTACAGCAAGAAATTTATAAAAGTCCTTGGTTTGGAGCATTAATGTTCTTGTTGGCTCTTAACTTGGGAATGTCTGCATTATCTCGCTATCCTTGGCGAGGTGCGCGAAAAATTGGCTTTGCTATTACTCATATCGGTTTAGTTGTGATTATTGCAGGTTCGGCTGCGGTAATTCATTTAGGGGTAGAGGGAATGCTACTCGTGAGGACTGATAGCGATGCTAATAATCAGGTTCGCATTGAGGGAGATACCTTAGAGGTAATGACCCCTGACGGCAATATCGAGCAAGCTAATATCTTTATTAAAGATGATGGTACGATTAATCCCCAATATGTGGGTGGATTGGAATTAAAAGCCTATAGCGAAGATACTGTGAGAACAGTTAATTTTGTGGAAGGAGGTAAAATTGCTAATCCTGCGGTTACTTTAAGCTTATATAGCGATCGCATGGGACAAGCTGTAGAACGTTCCTTAGCAGTTGCTCCCAAAGGATATGATACTTTAGCGATCGGTCCTGCGGAATTAGACATTATCAAAGTTAACAGCGATCGCGAATTAAAACAGCTTTTAAATTCTCCTACCGAAGCCAAACAACCCTTATGGGGAGAAATAACCGTTAATTATGGCGATCGCGATGAATTAATTGATGTTCAACAACAATTAGATAAAGTCATTAAAATCAAAGACTTACAAGTCAAAATCATCAAATTTTTCCCCGATTTCCGTCTCGATGAAAACAATCGCCCCATTAGTGCATCAGATCGATTAAATAATCCTGGGGTACTATTGGAGTTAGCTAATGATGAAACTGTAGAAAGATGGTTTGTCTTTGGCAATACTGCGATCGCTCCCATTCATGCAACAATATCAGGAACAACAATTGATAATTTACAAGTTGCTTATCAAATACAACCACCCCAAGTAACTGATTTCTTTAAAGTCATCGTTGCTGAAGATAACCAGCTTTATTACGCTGCAAAATCTTCTCAAGGCTTTAAATCTGGTACATACACAATAGGTGAAGCTGTAACCCCTGGTTGGGCAGATTTTCAGATTACTCTCCAAGAATACATCCCCAATGCTCAATTAAAACGCAACATTGTTATCAGTAACGAACCTGGTTTAGAAAGTGCGCCCGCACTACTGGTTAAAACCAAAACAGGAAAAGAAACCTGGATACCTTGGGCTGAACCCACAGCAATTGAAGATGGCGATCGTGAAATTTATGCTGCATTTAGTCCAAAGCTGCTAGAAATCCCCTTTGGTGTCAAACTAGAAGACTTTATTGTAGATCGCAATGAAGGTTCGGAATCTGTGGCAATGTGGACAAGTAAAATTCGCATTGATGATGCCATTACTAATCAAAGCCAACAGCGTAAAGTCTGGATGAATCATCCTACTTGGTATAAAGGCTGGAAAATTGCTCAAGCTTCTTGGAATCCTGGGGATTTAAAACAGTCTACTCTCCAAGTAAAACGCGAACCTGCTTGGGTAACAGCAACTACTTGGTTAGGCTCAATCTTAGTCGTCATGGGCATTGCAGTTATCTTTTATGCTCCTGCATTAACTAAAAAGTGGCGTAAGTGGCAAAAAAATCAGCCAGATACGGCTACTGAAGATCCTGAAAATAAAGAATTAGCTGCAACTTAACTGGAATTTTAGATTAATTGTCGGATGAGTGCCAAGGTTATGTTCTAAGTTACAACAATTCAGGATTCTTCATATATAAGTACCCTAAAACCAACTAGACATAGGATAATAAATACTCACGAAGTCAGAAAAAGTTTTGTCTGTTTGAGGCGAAGTCTCTCTGAACTAATAAATTTATCAAAGGATAAATTTCCTATTTTGGTCAGCACGGGAGTCCCCGTGAGGCTGAGGATAAATGGAATAGCGCAACAGCCTTGCAAGAGGGTTTCCCTACGCAGAGGACTGTTGTAAGACTGCTTCTTGACAGTCACGTATCGGGAAGCATTCCCTCATTTCCTCCCGTCAAAAGATAGAGACACCATATATTTATATATTTAAGGAGCAAGTATTGGTTACTACAACATCCTTTAACACGGCTAAATCTGAAGAAATTTTTTCCGCAGCCCAAAAGCTAATGCCAGGGGGAGTAAGCTCTCCTGTTCGTGCCTTCAAATCTGTTGGTGGACAGCCCATAGTATTTGACCGCGTTCAAGGTGCTTACGCTTGGGATGTGGATGGTAATAAGTATATTGACTACATTGGTACTTGGGGTCCAGCAATTTGTGGACACGCCCATCCTGAAGTACTGGCTGCTTTACAACAAGCATTACAAAAAGGCACTAGCTTTGGTGCGCCCTGCTTGCTAGAAAATATCCTTGCAGAAATGGTAATCGAAGCTGTACCCAGTGTAGAAATGGTACGCTTTGTCAACTCTGGTACGGAAGCCTGTATGTCTGTATTGCGCTTAATGCGGGCATTTACTGATAGAGAGAAAATTGTTAAATTTGAAGGCTGTTACCACGGACACGCAGATATGTTCTTGGTTAAAGCTGGCTCAGGAGTAGCAACTCTTGGCTTACCTGACTCTCCTGGTGTACCCAAGTCCACTACTAACAGTACTCTTACTGCACCCTACAACGACTTAGAAGCAGTTAAAACTCTCTTTGCTAACAATCCCGATTCTATTGCAGGGGTTATTTTAGAGCCTGTAGTCGGCAATTCTGGATTTATAACTCCTGATGCTGGTTTTTTAGAAGGTTTACGCGAAATAACTAAACAATATGGTGCATTACTCGTATTTGATGAAGTAATGACTGGTTTCCGTATCTCGTACGGTGGCGCACAAGCCAAATTTGGCGTTACTCCTGACCTAACCACTTTAGGTAAAGTTATCGGTGGCGGCTTACCTGTGGGGGCTTATGGCGGAAGAGCCGATATCATGTCTATGGTTGCACCAGCAGGAGCTATGTATCAAGCAGGAACTCTTTCTGGTAACCCTTTGGCGATGACCGCAGGAATTAAAACCCTTGAACTACTCAACAAACCTGGTACTTACGAACAATTAGATCGTATTACTAAAAAATTAGCAACAGGGATGCTCCAAGTAGCAAAAGATGCAGGACATGATGTAGTAGGTGGTCAACTTAGTGCCATGTTCGGAATGTTCTTTACCAACACTTCTGTTCATAACTATGATGATGCCAAAACTTCTGACCTCAAAAAATTCGGTCGTTTCCATCGTGGAATGTTAGAAAGAGGTATTTATCTTGCACCTTCTCAATTTGAAGCTGGTTTTACTTCTCTGGCTCATACCGATGAAGATATTGACGCTACCTTAGCAGCAGCGCAAGAAGTTTTAGCAGAAATCTAACTACTGATTGTTCGGGAAATTAAATGACATTATGGTAGGCTGCGACCTACCTTTTTTATTTCACATCAGGAGTTTTTTTAAGTTGCAAAACTAATGCCCAATCTTAGATAATAAGGAACATATTGTGGAATTGGGAGAATTAAAGTGAAAAAGTTAATTCGCGGTTTAAATGAGTTTCGTCAGAACTATGTTCGTGGTCATCAAGAGTTACTAGAACAACTGTCTCATGGACAAAAACCAAGAGTTCTTTTTATCGCCTGTTCCGATTCTAGAGTAGCCCCTAATTTAATCACTAATACTGATATCGGGGAGTTATTTATAATTCGCAATGCAGGGAATATTATTCCTCCTTACGGTGCAGCTAATGGAGGAGAAGGTGGCACGCTCGAATATGCTATTGATGCTCTGGGTATTGAACAAGTAATTGTATGCGGACATTCCCACTGTGGTGCAATGAAAGGGTTGCTAAAACTCAATAAACTACAAAAAGATATGCCTTTAGTTTATGACTGGCTAAAGCACGCAGAGGCTACTCGACGCTTAGTTCAAGAAAACTATCCAGACTTAACAGATGAAGAATTTATTGAAACTTTAGTAGCAGAAAATGTTCTAATTCAAATAGATAATCTGAAAACATATCCCGTCGTTAAAGCCAAGTTGCATCAAGGCAAACTCAAAATTTATGCTTGGATCTATAAAATAGAAACGGGAGAAGTTTTAGCCTACGATGCCAAGACTCATACCTACGTTGCTCCTCAAAGCCAACTTCCTATTGATAACTCTTCTGATGATATATATTCCCTAGCTCCTTCCGTAGCCAATCAAACACCCGCAGTAACATCAAAATCTATAGCAAATCTACGAACTCAATTAGAGTCATTACTCGCTAAAAATCCTCAATCTTCTAGAGAAGCAAAAGGAGCAGTAAAGTCACTTTTAACACTTTTTAAAGAAGCAAAGCAAGAAGGAATGACAGATCGAGAATTGCAAAGTTATCATGCTTTATTTTCTGAACCTGTTCAAACATGGTCGCAAAAAATTTATTCTCGACACTAACAAAGTTATTGGCTTTATATGAAGATAGGTATTTATAATGGACTCCTTTGGTAAGTCCAATAAACTCTGGTTGGTTCAATTAGCTAGTGGTGAGTTACTGATTTTTTTATTGATTTTTACAAGGGTCTAATACTTAAATTTATTCACAAGTCATATTTTGCTTGATTTGATTTTTCTGCTAATATTTTAGGCTTTTTATCTTCAATATTTCTCTTTTTGGCTCTTAGTTCTACGCTTTCAATAACTACGCGAATCAAAAAGATGAATGAAATTATATTCATTAAATATAGTGCGATGGGAGTCAAAAAAGTCCAGCTATATTCCATTAAAGTTAAAATATGCCAGAACAGTAAAAACATAGCTACATAAGTAAATCGATGTAATACTTTCCATTTTCTTTTTAGTTTCCGAATACTCCAATTATTAGAAGTAAACGCTAAGATAGAAAAAATAATAAAAGCTAAAGTACCAGTATAGTAATTTCTATATGTTTCTAAACTTAATGGATTAATATTATATTTTGCAATAGAAATTAACGCATGATTAGTTGATAAAGAAAAGGCTGTTAATCCTAAAAAACGCCTGTACTTCAAAAGAAATCTATTTATTTGCCATTTTTTTGTATCTGGAAAAACCTTAACTAAATTGGAAGGAATTAAGGTAGTAATATACGTAATTAAAGCCAAAAAACCGAATAGGCTATTGTATGTCATGATAAGTTAGCCTGAAACTATGAGTAAAGTATCAATAAAATTTGTAGATATATTAAACTACCTACAACTATATATATAATCAAAATTTGCATTTAAGAGATTATCTAAAAAATAATTTTAGTTACTATTAGAATTGGAATTACTCCATAAAAATTAGTTAACATAGTGGTTATTTTTTGAAATAAACAGAAACTTTTTACTTTGAAGACATTCTCTAATATTTAGCATCTTCTCAAACTTAAGTTAAAAAGTAGATTATTGATTCACTACTTTAGTAATCGTCCCTTTTCTTATGACACACCTTTTCTATAGAGTAATGTTTTCAGCAAGCAACCAAATAAAGCGATTTGGTATGTGTTTCTCCAGACTAAAATTAATGATACAAAAAAAGGGAATTAGAATTTGTTCTAATTCCCCTTTACATTCAAAGCTTAAATTTAACTAATAGTATCTATTCAAATAATTGAAGATCGGAGAAATTAAATTCAATAGTTTGTGGTTGTCCATCATTATCCGTAGTTTGGATCTCACGGTTAACTAACAGATAATAATTCCCAATTTTTTCAAACTTATCTTCAAAGGTGGTAACACCCGTTGCTCGCTCTTTTGTTTCAGGATTGAGGTAAAAAGATTCGTACTTCTCTGATAAATAACCACTTTCAGTCATTAAAGTTTTTAGGGTATTGATGTTAACTACTTTGTCTCTAATGCGACGATTTACAAAAGATACTGTGTCATCTTTGACTTTGTAGCTGTTACCCGCAGAAGCTCCTCCCACTAAAATTTCTACTGCGCCTGTTTCGTCTTTGTCGCCAAAAGAAAAAGTATTTTTACCGTGAGTTTCTTCAAAACTATGTTTTACTCTGTGGATAGTCATTTCCCAGAGTTGTCCCTGAATAGATTTTTTGGCTTCTTTATCTTCAATATCTGATACTTCAAAGGATAGATCGGATTTAACAGTTACTTGAGCAGTGTGTTGTTCATCGCCACTTTTCATTGTTACGGTAGCTTTGTAACCAGGGAAGTTTTTGTCCCAAGTGTAACGATTTTCGTATGCTGAGCGAAAAACATCTTGTGCAGTAATAGTTTGGGTCATGCTTTTTTTATCAGAATTCAGAAAGAATATCTATGATTATAGATTCTATTGTTGATAGTAGGTTCAAAGTCACTAAGTATGTAGAGCTAATTAAAGTTTACTCTTAAGCTCGCCGAGTCACCGAGTTAGCAGAGATCTGTTTTGGTACACTTCTTTGGGGCGATTAAAAATTACGTCTGTACAGAAATCAGAATAGTTAAAAATTTTAACATTCTTTTACATATTTACAATATTTACATTCAATTATATGACTCTACTGATTGTAGCTTCAATATTAGCGATCGCCAATAGTATTAACCTCAATTTTATCAAAAATAGCTACTGAATGAGCATAGTATTTAAACTCTAACAAGTTATAAAAAGGATCTTCCAAAAAAAATGTCCAATGCTCTATTATTTGATTGGCAAAACGTAATTTAGGTTGTTGATAAAATTTTAATTTTTGTTTTTCTGCCTGAAAAACTATAGCATCCCAAGCAATTTTATCAGGAAACACTAAGCCAAAATGTCTGGGATAAACTCCTTTTTGGGGTTGTAACTCTTCTTTAGTCATGTGTGCAACTACTTGATGACCATAAAAGTTAAAAATAATCGCATGACGATTTTCGCGACCAACTTGACAACCTAAACCATCACCATAAAACTCTTTAGCTAAAGTAAGATTGTTAATGGGAATTGTCAGATGAAAAATTATGGGAATATTCATAAGTATCAGCAAGCAAGTAAATATACAATTTTTCTAAAATTTTATGGTTCTGAGGATTAACTACATTTTATCTTTAAACAAACTTTTTAAAATCTAGTTCAAAACAATGTATAGTCTAATTGATAAAGTTTTAATCTTTAACTTAATTTAGTTAAGTATTAAGGCAACTAGAATGCAGAACTGTATAAAATAAAGCTAATTAAGTAAAAAAGTATGGGACAACGCGGAGTAGCAGTTTGGTTTACAGGATTTAGTGGCGCAGGTAAGTCAACTATTGCCAACGCCTTAGCAAAAGAATTAACCTCCCAAGGTTACACTTATGAAATTTTAGACGGTGACGAAATCAGAGAAAATCTGACCAAAGGATTAGGTTTTTCCAAAGAAGATCGTGATACTAATATTCGTCGTATTGGATTTGTAGCTAAACTATTAGCCCGCAATGGGGTTATTGTTTTAGTACCTGTTATTTCTCCTTATCGCGAGATTAGAGATGAGATGAGAACAAAAATCGATAATTTTATTGAAGTCTTTGCTAATGCACCTATCGAAGAGTGTGAAAGAAGAGATGTCAAAGGTTTATATAAGAAGGTTAGAGCAGGAGAAATTAAACAGTTTACAGGTATCAGTGATCCTTATGAACCTCCTTTAAACCCTGAAGTAGAATGTCGCACCGATCTTGAAGAATTAGATGAAAGTGTTGCTAAAATAATCAATAAATTAAAAGAGCTTGACTATATTTCTTAGTTTTATTTAATTGGATAATTTCTGATAATTTAATTTAGGTAGGGTGAGTAATGCTCGCTCTACTTTACCTATTATTAAAAGAAGATAAGAGTGCAAAATAACTCCCTAGAAGACATATTTAAGTCTGGTCAAATTGTTTGTTTAGAGTCTGGCGCAAAAACTCTTTACGGAGAAGTAATTCAAGTAATAGTTAAACGTCAGCTATGTTGGGTAAGACCGCTAACTATTGCTATTACTTTAGAGGAAAATAGTTCTGATTTTGATATTAATGCAGACCAAGAAATTATTGATTTACGCTCTGCTTCTGATTTATTATTACCTTTAACTCTTTTCCGAGCTAGTTACGATACAGAAGCAATTGTTTTATTAACGGAATTAGCTTCAAGAGAAGTATCTTTTGATAAGCAACAAATGTCTTTTTCTTTGAATAGCTTTGTCAGACAAGTGTGGCAAAATAATCAGGAAAAATTTAGTAACTGATAGTTAATAGTTAGTTGCTAGTCCCGTCCCATCTTCGTGGGACTTGTCCTCGAATGGGGATAATATCGAGCGGGATAATATGGTTGGTTGCTGGTTGTTAATTAATTGATAATTGCCTTGGAATAAATATAAATTTAATTTTTATCGCCTAAATATTCAATTTTAAAAATGCTATCTGCTGGTTTTTGAGCAATCATTTCCTCCCATCGTAAACCAGAGATAAAAATTGATGCAGATCGAGTTTCAACTACATCAACGCCCCATTCTCCAGGTTGTAGAGAATTTGCTGAAGCACTTATGGCAGGAGTTATCTTTTTACCCCCAAGAAATAAAATGTCAGGCATTATCTGATTATCAGGTTTTTGTGCCTGTCTTTTATCTAATAAGATTTGATCGCAAATTTTACCAATCTCTTCGGCAGAAAAATCAGCAATAGAAAAGATAATCTCTACTATCCAATGAGCATTTTCAATCATATTGCAGCGAATATGATCTTTAGCTTGCAAACCATTAATGAAAATTTGAGCAAATTCATCCCGATTCAATAGGGGAAGTTCACCTTCAGATAAATTAAAGTTGTGGGAAATTAGCATTCTTCCTTGTATTTGATTACTCATTATTGTCGTCAAATTCAAAATTGTACATACACAAAATCATTAACCATAATACATTTTCCTGGCTTTACGATAATTAGGGAATAAAACGTATTGAGATAGCTTTGAATACTAACGAGAAAATAAGAATTTTCTCAAATAATCCAAATTAATAGTTCAAGTATTGATATTTCTTGTTTTGTCCTAATAGCTAAAAAGTTTTACAACCAAAAATCCCCCTTTCAATTTTTTAAAAGGGGGACTAAAAAAGGGCATAAAACCCCAGTAATTAGCTTTAACTAAACCTTAGTAACGGTTAGAACCAGGCTTGTAAACGATAAAGCTAACAGTTTGGCATTGTCTGATGTTATCGAAACCAACTACACGAATGTAAGAATCAGAATATTCAGAACGACATTCGCGAACTTCTGCCAATACTTCTTGAGCAGAGCGACAACTGAATAAAGGAAGCTTCCACAAAGTCCAGTGGTGCAATTCAGGAGTAGGGTCTTTTTCAAACTCTATGCCAGGAATGAAACCTTGATCCAACATATATTCGATTTGTTTGATGATTTGTTGGTCAGTTAAAGGGGGTAAATAAGAAAGGGTTTCGTAACGACGCTCTTTAGGTAATGTTTTCATGGGTTTATCCTTTACTTGTTTTCGTCAGAAGGTTCATTAGCATCTAACTCTGTATCGAGGTTATTTGCTTCAGAAGAAGATTGAGTAAGACGCTCCAAAAGACGACGACGATGTTCTAAGTTAGCTTGCTTGATTGAAGTACCAACCATCTCTGGTAAGTACTCTAAAACTTGCTTTGCCAGATCGTCGCGAACGGCTAAAATTCGCATGACTAATTGTTTCCCTCGAAGTTCGGACATTAGCTCGTCGATATAGTTTTCACCATTCTGAAGTTTTCCTCCAGATGAATACTGTCTGAGCCAGATAGCTTCTGCTGGATTGGTTTCTGTCAGTTGATCGATAATGAGCTTTACCGCTTGATAAGTTAAATAGTCTTGTACGACCTTAGCTGTATTTTTCGCAATGTCTTTTGGCTGCATCTTATTTAGTTATTAGTTACCAGTTATCAGTGGCTTTGTTGTTCAGATATCTAGCTGCTGAATTAATTAAAAACAAAAGTTCTTTTCTTTTTCAATTCTTGCTGTTCGATCGTACTGTTCACTGTTCACTGATAACTGTTCACTATATTTAGAGAGTGTCCATTGCTTCAAACTCGAAGGTGATTTCTTTCCAGAGTTCACAAGCAGCAGCCAATTCAGGAGACCAACGGCAAGCTTCACGGATAACATCGTTACCTTCACGAGCCAAATTGCGACCTTCGTTACGAGCTTGAACACAAGCTTCAAGAGCAACGCGGTTAGCTGTCGCACCAGGAGCGTTACCCCAAGGGTGTCCGAGAGTACCACCACCAAATTGTAAGCAAGAGTCGTCACCAAAGATTTCAACCAGTGCGGGCATATGCCATACGTGGATACCACCAGAAGCAACAGGGAATACTCCACCCATAGAAGCGTAGTCTTGAGTGAAGAAAATACCGCGAGAACGATCTTCCTCTACATAGTCTTCGCGCATTAAGTCAACAAAGCCCATAGTGATTCCACGCTCACCCTCTAATTTACCAACAACAGTACCAGAGTGTAAGTGGTCACCACCAGAAAGACGTAAACACTTAGCCAAGACGCGGAAGTGAATACCGTGATTTCTTTGACGGTCGATTACCGCGTGCATTGCACGGTGAATGTGAAGTAATAAACCATTATCACGACAGTACTTAGATAAAGTGGTGTTAGCAGTGAAACCACCAGTTAAGAAGTCGTGCATGATGATGGGAGTACCAATCTCTTTAGCGAATTCAGCACGCTTGAGCATTTCTTCACAAGTACCAGCAGTAACGTTGAGGTAGTGACCTTTAACTTCGTTGGTTTCTGCTTGGGATTTTTCAATAGCTTCCTGTACAAATAAGAAGCGATCGCGCCAGCGCATGAAGGGCTGAGAGTTGATGTTTTCGTCGTCTTTAGTGAAGTCTAGACCACCGCGAAGACATTCGTATACTGCACGACCGTAATTTTTCGCAGATAAACCTAGCTTAGGCTTAATGGTACAACCTAGTAAAGGACGACCATATTTGTTAAGCTTGTCACGCTCTACAGTGATACCGTGGGGAGGTCCAGGGAAAGTTTTAATTAAAGCAACGGGGAAACGAATATCTTCTAAACGTAAGGCACGTAAAGCTTTGAATCCAAATACGTTACCAACTAAAGAAGTTAAAACGTTAGTTACAGAACCTTCTTCAAACAGGTCTAAAGGATAAGCTACAAAACAGAAATACTGATTGTCTTCACCAGGTACAGGCTCTACTTCATAGCAACGACCTTTATAGCGATCTAAGTCGGTGAGGTTGTCAGTCCATACTGTAGTCCAAGTACCAGTAGATGATTCGGCTGCAACCGCAGCACCAGCTTCTTCTGCGGGGACTCCAGGTTGAGGAGTCATACGAAAACAAGCTAGTAAGTCGGTATCTTTGGGAGTGTAGTCAGGAGTGTAATAGGTAAGACGATAGTCCTTTACACCTGCGTCAAACCCTGCGGATGATTTGGTTTGTGCCATGTTAGCTCAATTCCTCCATAAACAAAATGTTTAGTTTTTTTTTAGAGTCTAAATATAGTCACGACTCTGTTCTACTGGGAAGAAAAATCTTTTATAGATTAATTTACCTAGCGAAAAACGTAGGTCGCTAATCTTTAGTATGACTAATTCTTTTTCAAGTTCTAATCTTAACATAATATTTATGGTTTAAATTAACTTTTGTCAATATTTCTAGGGAAATTAAATTGGAATTATTAGACTTAGGTATTAGGGAAACTAATATTTAAGCTTTGACTTATTATGGTAGTCTTGGAAACATATTTCATTCATAATTTTTTGTTCCTGTAAATTATCTTTAGCTAACCAGGAATATATACCTAGATACAAATTGCAAAAAGGCTGAACTCGATAAATATTTGCTCGTAAAAATATTCGGCAAGTAATTAAGCTCAGAGCTTGCATAATGGTATTACAAGCTGATTTTTGACAATAAATAGCTTGCAATTCAGATTTTAATGCTTATTTGGTTTATGTAGAGTTTGTTTAGTCTCAAAAATTAGACTTGATTTATTTTATTAAGAAATGATAAGAAACTTATTAAGGCTACTGAGAAGTAGAATTATTATTAAAATGTTTTTTATGGGGAAATAAGGTTACTAATAGCTCATTGATATACACTTTACCAATTGCCTTGATTTCATCAACTTTGTCACTTTTTTCGATTTCTTCAACTGCTAAATCTACTAACTCTTTTACATCAGTAGCTTGTAAATTTTTTTCTGACCAAGGATCGCTAGGGTCTTCAACAACTTGCTCGTTATCTAATACTTGTTTTTTAGCTTTTGAATTCGTATCTGTGGAACTGATTCGCTCTTTTTCTAATATTTTTCCCTGACTATTATGGTTATTGGTTGTGGTTTCTGGTATTTTTTCAGATGCTATGAATTTTTCGGCTATCTCTTCTGTCTGATGGGAGCTTGAAGTGTTTGCCTTTGCACCATTGGAGGCTGCGGTCTTATTTTCAGTCTGAGGGGAAAATTGGTTAGTAGTCGTTTGACGAGAAATATCACCGATGATTGAACCTGGACTAATTACCGCCATTGAGTCCACAGAAGCATTAAAAATTGTGGAGGCTGTTCCCACACAAGCATTATTTCCTACTTGGCTATTACCAACTATTAATACTCCAGAACCTAAAGTAGCACCACTGGCAATTGTGACTACGCCACCATAAGCACTGATAATAACTCCCATCCCAATACAAGCATCAACATCAATAATAATTCGACTGTCAGGCGCAGCTTGTAAAATTACCCCTGGAGCGATTGATGCAGTAGGATGGATTTCAACATCACCACAAATACGAATATCTGAATTAGCTACAGGTTGCAGAGGGGGTAAATACATTTAGAGAGTAATCAGTAATTAGTAATTCAGTAATCAGCAGTGCAACCTTGTAAAAGCTTGATTCATTTAAGGGCGTGCATTATTAAGTAACCAGTAATGTGACTGCAACCAGAGATTTTCTTGGTTCAGAAAAGCACATTTAGAAATTAATTCAGTAATTAGTGGTCAGCAGTCTTAAAACTGATTACTACTAATTACTGTTTTAGATTGCTGTTATGGACGTTGAATAATAGTTTCGGAAACTCGGCGTTTTGCACCAGGATCGATTCCGATTAATCTGACATATTCTCCTGCGTGTTCTACCAAGCAAGCTTCTAGGGCTGCAACTACATCTAGTTCATGGCGACTTTCAATGGGAGAACAACTCTGCCAAGATTTGGTTTTAAAACGGCGTTTGTTGGCGTGTTCTGTACCGATTTTATAGCCAGCAGATAATAAAGAACGAACTTCTTGCATTGCTTCATCAGTCAGATGTTTATTGCTAAATTCGTTGCTATAGCCGTGAGTGCGACCATTACCATTCCCATTACTGTAGCTGCCACCATTACCATTACTATTACCATTGCTGTAGCTAGTAGTTTTGGTAGTAGTTGTAGCTACTGCACTATTGCCATTACCAGGACGTTGAATAATAGTTTCGGAAACTCGACGTTTCGCAGCAGAGTCAATTCCAATCATGCGGACATATTCCCCTGAGTGTTCTTGTAAGCAAGCTTCTAATGATGCAATGACATCAGATTGGCGGGTGCTTTCAATAGGGGAACAAGTTTGCCAAGATTTAGTTTTGAAACGGCGTTTGTTGGCGTGTTCTGTACCGATTTTATAGCCAGCAGATAGTAAAGAAGATACTTGCTGTATTGCTTCTGGGCTTAAGCTACTGCTCCCACTGTGACTATTGCTGCTGCTATAGCTACCACTATTACTATAACCAGAACTACTGCTGGAGCTAGCTGCTAATCCTTCTCCTGGTCTTTGTACGATGATTTCGGCTATTCTTCTTTTGACGTTGGGGTCAACACCAATGAGTTGAATATAGTCTTGAGGATACTGAGATGCCACAGACTGCACTTTGCTCATTACCTGCTGAACACTGCCATCAACTTGTCCCTCTGTTAACCAAGATTTGGTTTTAAAACGGCGTTTACTGGCTCTTTCGATACCTATGCGACAACCTTGATTAACTAAAGAGCTAATTTGCGCGGATATATCACCACTAAGCTTACTTGTACTGTTGCCATTACTGGAGAAACCATTACCATTACCATTACCGTTGCCGTTGCTACTGTGGTTGCTCATCCGTAAGTTAGGAGCATCATCCCCTGGGCGTTGGACAATAACTTCTGCTAAACGGCGTTTTGCTTGGGGGTCAACTCCTACAAGTTTGACATATTCTCCTGCGTGTTGTTGAAGAACACTATCTAACTGAGCTATTACTTGATCTTCGCGACGACCAGTAATCGTACCACCAGTTTGCCAAGATTTAGTTTTGAAACGACGCTTGTTAGCGTGTTCAATTGTGAGAGTGCATCCTTGTGCCAATAAAGAGCGTAACTGCCCTCTAATATCGTTACTTGTACTCATGTTTCCTACTGAATTTATATAGTTATTATCTGTAGTTGTCTCTAAAGAATTTGACGGAGAATGATTAACACCATTTAGGATGGGACTAATACAAGCTGAGTCTTCCGCACACTGATATCCAGCTAACAGGGCTTCGTTCACCTCTACTACGTGATGGGCAAAAGATCGATCGCTTTCTTGAACATCTGGTAAACGATCTGCTTGTTGCTGATTGGTAATCACTGCTCCTGAAGGTATGTACTTACCTGGTGGAATTTCTACATCCTGAATCAAAGCGTGCATCATGACAATACAGCCATCGCCCACTTTGGCATTAAATACCGTAGAACGAAAACCAATAAAACATTCATCACCCACATAAGCAGGACCATGAATCAGTGCCATGTGGGTAATACAAGTATTTTTGCCGATCCAAACCGAATAGTCTTTACCGTCTTCTCCTTTTACTCTCCCCTTTTCCAAGCCATGAATTACTACACCGTCTTGGATATTGGTACTGTCCCCTATGTAGAATGGTGTTCCCTCATCTGCTCTGATGGAGCTACCAGGAGCAACAAACACATGAGAGCCTACACGAACATCTCCAATAAGTCTGGAAAACGAATGAACATAGGCACTACTATCCACTTGAGGTTCTGCGAAATCTCTAGACCAAGGAGTAGGGGGAGCCGCGTTAGTGCGGACTGGCATGATTTCAATCTCTCCTAAAATTAACTAAGGGTTTCAGCTACTCAAAACGAGTTCGCTGTTTTGCCGTTATCAAGCCTTAGTCTTACTGTATAGTTTATGTAAAACGTTCCGTTTCCCTCTTACTATAAAGAGAACGGTTATCCACGGAAACCGTATCAATAATTCCGACAATAGTGGCATCTAAGGGTCGATCTTCATACCGAGTTTCGATACGAGCAGCACTTCCCCTGCTTACTAGCACCCACTCACCAACACCCGAACCTACGATGTCTGCTGCAACTTCGTAGTTGGGTAATAACTGTCCTTCTTCATCAATAAATTGAACCAATAACAGTTTTACTCCTGTCATGCTGGGAGTTTTGTGGGTACTAACCACTGTGCCACGAACTTTGGCAATTTGCATCTAATACTTTGACAACTACGGTCTTCTTAGAGGTTGAGGATTAATGCTTTCACGAAACTGTTCTACTGCTTCGGTGTAACGGATTGGAAGAACATATTCGAGGTTTTCGTGGGGACGAGCAATAATGTGATGAGAAAGTACTCGACCACCATTGACACGACCTACGTTATCAATTCCAGCAGAAACAGAAGCCTGTACTTCTGAGACATCACCACGAACAATTACCGTCACGCGACCTGTGCCAATTTTTTCGTAACCCACTAAGGTTACTCTGGCTGCTTTAACCATAGCATCAGCAGCTTCTACAACTGCGGGAAAACCTAATGTTTCTAACATTCCTACTGCGATCGACATAAATTCTACTCCTTCTTGAAATATTACGTTATTGTTTTGCTGAGTTTTTTTTTAAGAGACGTTAATACGTTCGGAATTGTTCTACTTCTTCGGTGTAGCGGATGGGCAAAACATATTCCAGGTTTTCATGGGGACGAGCAATAATGTGAGTCGAAAGAACTTCACCACCATTTACTCTGTTAGCAGCTTCTACACCAGCAGAGACAGAAGCTTGTACCTCAGATACGTCACCACGAACGATTACTGTTACGCGACCTGTACCGATTTTTTCATAGCCCACTAGGGTTACCCTGGCTGCTTTAACCATCGCATCAGCAGCTTCTACCACTGCGGGAAATCCTAGGGTTTCTACCATTCCTACTGCAATAGACATAACTTTCTATTCCTTTTTTATTCCTTTTTGTTCAAGCCACAATCAATAATTTTGTCTAATGACAATAAGCTGTCAAATCTAGAAGTTAGGTTGACAACTCACGGGAGTGGCTACATTACCTTCCCATAATTAAGGATAGATAACCTTGTACCCTTTGACAATATAAATTCTGATTATATTTTTTTATTTGATAGTTAATGAGAATTAATACTTAGTGATTGGGCAAGATTAAAAAAGTTCTAGAACGCCAAGATTGCATGGTTTTGGCTATTTTTTATAGTTTTTTAATACTAAGTCTTAATCAGGGATAGGTAACTTACAAATCATCACAAATGTTTACAGTAAATTCTTTTGACAGCCGATGTTAGTGATCTTAAATACTTTAATCTCAATTTAAATTGAGTCAGAGCATCAAAACATAAAATAACAATAACTTAATGTATTGGACTGTGAGAATAATTATCAATCAAAGTGATGTGTTAGTCATCGTAAATTATGATGCTTAGTTTGAGCTATCCTCATTGTTGAATATTTACCAGTGATTAATAGTTTCTGACTAATCTAAGATAATTTTTTTTTGATGTGGATGAAATAATTAGGATTCTTAATACCTGGTATGATTAAGATTTAAGAAAATATAAATAAACTTTAGGTAGTGTTTTTTCAATCAACTGAAAGCTCACTACAAGCATCAATTTTAATGTTGTAAATTTATAGGGCTTGTTAATGGCTGAGTTCCTGCTTAATACTGTATGGCTTATACCTGTTTATGGATTTTTAGGGGCAATATTAACCTTGCCTTGGTCTTTGGGATTAATACGTCGCACTGGACCTAAGCCAGCAGCATATATCAATATTTTGATGACCCTGGTTGCTTTTGTTCATGGATCGATTGTCTTTAATTCCATTTGGACACAACAAACTCAAAAACTGGTGTTTGACTGGTTGCAAGTGGCAGATTTAAAATTGACCTTAGCGATAGAATTGTCTCCTGTTAGCTTGGGAGCTTTAGAGTTAGTAACTGGTATCAGTTTACTGACACAGCTTTATGCTTTAGGCTATATGGAAAAAGATTGGTCTGTAGCTCGCTTCTTTGGTCTGATGGGCTTTTTTGAAGCTGCTTTAGGGGGAATTGCTTTAAGTGATTCTTTATTGCTTTCTTATGGCTTGCTGGAGTTACTAACTTTATCTACCTATCTGCTGGTGGGCTTTTGGTATGCTCAACCCCTGGTAGTTACAGCAGCTAGAGATGCTTTTCTGACGAAAAGGGTAGGAGATATCTTACTTTTAATGGGAATAGTCACCATGTCTGCTTATGGTGCAGATTTGGATTTTTCCGATCTCACAACATGGTCAAACAGTCATCCTTTGGACTCTTTAGGGGCAGCTTTAGTGGGTTTATCATTAATTGCAGGGCCTACAGGGAAATGCGCTCAGTTTCCCCTTAATTTGTGGCTCGATGAAGCAATGGAAGGCCCTAACCCCGCGGGGATTTTAAGAAATTCGATTGTAGTTTCTGCTGGTGCTTATGTGTTGATTAAGTTGCAACCAGTGTTTACTCTTTCTCCCGTATCCTCTGATGCCTTAATTATTCTAGGGACGGTAACAGTTATTGGTACTTCCTTGATGGCGATCGCACAGATTGATATCAAACGGGCTTTATCCCATTCGACGAGTGCTTATTTGGGGCTGGTATTTATTGCAGTGGGTTTGGGACAGGTAGATATTGCTTTTTTACTATTATTTACTCATGCGATCGCTAAAGCTCTGTTGTTTATGAGTGCAGGATCGGTAATTCTCACTACCAGTAACCAAAACGTAACTGAAATGGGTGGTTTATGGTCGAGAATGCCTGCTACAGCGATTTCTTTTGTAGTCGGAAGTGCTGGCTTATTATGCATCACTCCTTTAGGAATGTTTTGGACTTTCAAGCGTTGGTTTAGTGGCTCTTGGGATGTTGATTGGTGGTTGTTAGCAATTGTGATGTTTGCTAATGTGTTATCGGCAATTAACTTAACTCGTTTATTTAGAATTATCTTCTTAGGTGAACCTCAAGCAAAAACCCGTCGTGCGCCAGAAGTACCCTGGCAAATGGCAGTGCCGATGATATCTTTAGCCGTAGTAACTTTACTTGCGCCTTTAGCACCTTTGCAATGGTCTTTATGGCTCAGTCCCAATACGCCGTTAGCTTTAGAAGATAATGTGATTCAGTTAGCAACACCATTGTTAATAGCTTCAGGAGTATTAGGCTGTATTATTGGTTCAGCAATCAAAGTCAGACAGGCTTGGGCAAGATCGCGTAAAGTAACTGTCAGATTTTTCCAAGATTTATTTGCTTACGATTTCTATATCGATCGCCTGTACGAAGTAACCATAGTAGCTGCGGTATCATCCCTCTCGAAGATCACTTCTTGGATCGACCGCTACATAGTTGATGGTGCAGTTAATCTAGTTAGTTTGGCGACTTTATTTAGTGGTAATGCCCTCAAATATAATGTATCGGGACAATCCCAGTTTTATATTTTGACAATTTTATTGGGAGTCAGTTTCTTACTGTGGTCTGCACTTAACGGTCAATGGTCTATCGTTACTAACTATTGGTCATCTTTGATAAGTTAGTAAACTGGGCGTTGATGAAACACAGGTATGAAATAAATAATAAGTACTCGTGCAAAATAGATTACACACTGGAGATAGGCAACAGGCAACAGGCAACAGGCAACAGGCAACAGGCAAGAGAGAATTCTGAGTGTGTAAATAATTATGCCCAAATACTTAGTACGGTTCTTTGTTAATCGCTAATGGCTAATTGTTTTTTTATTTATAGAAAAACTGAAAAAATCAGAATCATACCCTGATTTATTAACACCAAAAACTACTATCTAGTTGAGTCAAGAAAGTGTGGATGAGACAAAGAAGAAGTAGGCAACAACAAGCAATCAATAATTAACAATTAACCACTAATCATCAATAATTAACCATCAACAACTAACAACTAACAACTAACTATCTATGCTCAGTGCATTAATTTTAATTCCCTTAATTGGCTCAGCTTTAGTGGGGTTTTTACCTGACAAAGAAGGTAAATCGAGTCGTATCATAGCTCTTTTTTCAGCGATCGCTACTTTAGTAATTAACTGCTATCTCGGATTGCATTTTAATACTGAAATTAGTGGGTTTCAGTTTTCCGAATATCTCCCTTGGATCGAATGGCTGGGTTTAGACTACAGCATAGGTATAGATGGCTTATCTTTTCCTTTGGTTTGTCTCAATAGTCTATTAACTTTAATTGCCATTATTATTACGGATAGATCTATTTCTAGACCTCGGTTTTATTATGCAATGTTGCTGTTATTAAGTTCAGGAGCAGCAGGAGCATTTTTAGCCAAAGATTTATTATTATTCTTTCTTTTTTATGAACTGGAAATTGTACCTCTTTATTTCTTAATTGCTATTTGGGGAGGTGAAAGAAGAGGTTATGCTGCCATGAAATTCCTGCTTTATACCGCAGTATCGGGAATTTTGGTTTTAGCATCTTTCCTCGGTTTAGTGTGGTTAACAGGAGCGGATAGTTTCGCCTATGAAGCACTGCGATCGCAAACTTTACCCATTGGAAGTCAACTCTTATTACTTGCTCCTTTGGTAGTGGGAGTATTTATTAAAATCCCCATCTTTCCCTTCCATACATGGCTTCCTGATGCTCACGTGGAAGCTTCCACACCTATATCGGTCTTGCTCGCAGGAGTATTATTAAAGTTAGGGACTTATGCTTTATTACGCTTTGGTTTAGGCTTATATTTACGTGCTTGGGTAGAAATTGCGCCTTGGATGGCACTCTTAGCAGGAATTAGTGCTTTATATGGAGCTTCTTGTGCGATCGCTCAAAAGGATATGAAGAAGGTGGTAGCCTATTCTTCCATTGCACACATGGCTTACATTCTTTTGGGTGCATCAGCCACAACCCGCTTAAGTGTTACTGCTTGCGTATTCCAGATGGTAAGTCACGGTTTAATCTCGGCACTACTCTTCTTGCTAGTCGGGGTGGTATACAAGAAAACTGGTACAAGGGATGTGGACTCTTTAAGAGGTTTACTCAATCCCGAAAAAGGTTTACCTGTTACTGGGGGATTAATGATTTTAGGAGTTATGGCGAGTTCTGGCTTACCTGGAATGGTGGGCTTTATCTCTGAATTTTTGATATTTAGAGGTGCATTTCCGATTTATCCCATACCTACTCTTTTATGCTTAGTGGGAACTGGTTTGACTGCGGTTTATTTCTTATTAGTAGTTAATAAAGTATTCTTTGGACGCTTAACTGATGGTTTATCAAGCCTACCTCCCGTGAAATGGATCGAACACACTCCCGCATTCGCCTTACTGTTTTTGATTATCACCTTTGGTATCCAACCAGCTTGGGTGATTCAGTGGAGTGAAGTACAAGCAACTGCTTTATTGACAGGGGGGTAATTTAAGGAATGAGGAATGAGGAATGAGGAATGAGGAATAAGGAGTGAGGAATGAGGAATGAAGAATGAGGAATGAGGAGTGAGGAGTGAGGAATGAGGAATGAGGAATGAGGAAATTTTTTAAGTAGTAAGTTTTTTCGGCTCTTCCGTTCCTAGGATACTAATTTTTGCTTGAAAGGCTTGCCAGATAGTGATTCAGGCTATTTTTATTCTTAAGTAATTCTATTAGTTTGTAAAACCTTTTAAATATAGAAATTTTTTTGAGTTCAAATTGATAGTTTGGCGTAAAAAGTACTGAAAAGCCGTTTTTTCAAGCAATAAATGAGTAAGTAATCAGTTTTTTCGGTAACTAATAAGTAGTAAAAACAACGAACCACGAGCAACGAGCAAACGGATCGATCGATTACTTCCATATATCGATTAACTGGAAGCGTTCCACAACGAACAACGAACAACCAACTAATAACATCCATTATGGTTACTGCAACAACCAAAGCTAGTAAAGCTCAATTAATAGAAGAATATATTACCAAACTGGAAACAGGACAAGCCTTACTCAATGATAGTGAGCAAAATCTGATTGAAGTAGTAGGAGTTCTCAAAAGTTATGGAGTAGTATTAGATGCTTACTCTGTCAACCTTTGCTATATTGCCAATACGCAGTTTTTAAAGCTATTTCCCTTCTTTAAGTACTTCAATGGGGAAATCAATCCCCGTACCTTGTGGCAAAATCTTTGGCAAGATCGCATTAATTATGAATATGCCGAGTATTGCATGAAATCGATGTTTTGGCATGGAGGAGGCGGTTTAGATGCTTATGTAGACTCTCCTGAATTTGCTGCTGTAGCAGAATCAGTTATCCAAGCTAAATTTAAATACAATCCTTTGATGCTGGGTTTGCACAAAGCTTTTAAAGGCTACTTACCAGAACATATGCGTCAAATGTCTTACTATAGCGGTTTAGGACAGTTTTGGCGCGTGATGAGTGATATTTTTATTGAACTTAGCGATCTCTATGATCGAGGGAAAATTAAGTCAATTCCTGATGTGGTACAGCATATCCTTGATGGTTTAGTAAAAGATGCTGCTCGTCCTATTACCTATACTGTAACAGTAGGCAAAAAACAGTATGACATTATTCCTAAAAGTGCAGGTATTACTTTCTTAATGGATACTGGTGTACCTTATATAGAAGCAATCTTCTTTAGAGGCACTCCCTTTACTGGTACGGTTTCTTATAATGCTCAGGCATATCAAATTCCTTACGATCAGGGAATGTTTAACTACGGTGCATTGTACGCCGATCCTTTACCCATAGGTGGTGCAGGTATTCCTCCTACTCTGTTGATGCAGGATATGAGACATTTTATTCCTGATTATCTGATGGATATTTATCATCAAGGTATTAGAGGAGAAGGCGATTTACGAGTTAAAATTTGTCAAAGCTTTCAAAAATCGATGTTTTGCGTTACCACCGCAGCAGTCAAAGGTTTAGCACCTCATCCTTTAGATACTAATAATCCTGAAGAAAAAGCAGCTAATCGCAAGTATCTCAAAGGCTGGTTAAATAGACTGTTAGCTTCGCAAATGCTAAAAGCCAATAGTTAAAATTAGCTCGCTTGCCATTAGCTTTCTTGCTATAAGCTTGAATCGCACGCACGCGTACCCTTATTCCACTTAAAGAGGTGGAGGAGTTGAACCTGGAGCTTATATTAGAAGCTCAGAGCTTAAAGCTGTTAGCTAGTTAGGTAAGAGAATTTTCGGTATAGTAGCGATCGCTTGTAGGGTGAGTTGGCATAACTTGAGTTTATAATAAGTTTTTGGCTTTAAGTTGTAAATAACGTTCTATTAAGCGATCGCTAATTTGATTACAGGGTGCATCTAAAACCAGTACTCCTTTTTGTTTTAATCCGAGCAAAGCAACTTCTCTTTGAGACAATAAATCTAACGCCACTGCTCGTTTATAAGTATCCCGAAGATTATGAGTCATATTATGGGCAATAGTATCAACTAAGGAATCGCGGAGAGTGACACAAAAAGGAAGATAGCGGGGGGTTAATCTAGCCATTGCAGATAATAATTCTGTAGATGCAGTAATATCTATAAGGTCAGTAATCACGACCACTAAAGCACGACGAGTTTGCTGAGTTATCACCTTGGTAATTGAACCCAGATAATCCGATTCTAGTAATACAGGCTGTATGGGTGTCAGATTCTCAATTAACTTTGATAAATGAAATTGTCCTCTCTCTGGTGGTATCCAGGTGGTAATATCGCGATCGAATACTGCAACACCTACTTTATCCCCTCGATTCAAAGCAGCTAAAGCTAAAGATAAAGTAATATTCAATCCCCAATCAAATCTTTTTAACCCTTGTACCTGGGCTGTCATTAAACGTCCGCGATCGAGTAAAATAAACAAAGTCTGTTCTTGTTCTGGTTCTAAAGCTCTCAGCAAAGGACGATTACGACGGGCTGTAGCTTTCCAATCAATTAGCCGAACATCATCTCCTTGACTGTATTGTTTTAATTCGGCAAATTCTGTACCATTACCTAATTTCCTTGCTTGACGCATCGCCCCAGTACTACCTAAAGTAAGACGAATAGAAAGCGATCTTAAACCAATCAAGTCAGGATATACCGATACCTTTTGTTTCGCTTCTACTTTCCAACTGCGCCAAGCTAAACCCCAGTTTCCTAATTGTCGAATTGCGATATTTCCCCATTGGTATTCTCCACGACTTGTGGGGTGAACAGTATAACTTAATTCACTGCTGCTATTTGCCGAGATTTCAGCTTCTAAAAGATCGCTGGAAACATCAAACAAAAGTGGATATTCGTCTTTAACTTGGATAATTGCTGAGTTTTGAGATTTTACTTCCAAAGTAACGCTGTTATCTCTTCCTACTGACAGTCTAGCTAAAGGCTGTCTTTGAATTGTAACTTTATTGTTATTAACTCTAATTCCATCCCAGACAGTTAAAGTCATAACAATAATGTCGTAGATTAACGTAACCAAAATGCTCAGAGAGTTATTTCCGAAAGCTCCTAGCAACCCAGCAATTACAAAGCCAATCAATAACAGTAAATAACAGCGTATTGTAGGAAACATCAAAATTTATTCATTCACTATTCATACGCAACTATAGCTGATTTTAATTATTGTGTAAGATCGATCCTTTAGTCAGAGTCTTACAGAAATTAAAGCCAAAGCCAACGTCTTTTAAGCGTTGGATGTAGGGGCAGCGTCCTTTAGGGCGCAGTGATTGACAAGATCGCGTAGAATGTTTACGTAGTAGGTCGATTACGCAAGATGTTTATTCTAGAATACAGTGCGATTTGTTGATGGTGCGAGACTGTAGAGACTACAGAGGTAGAGCCACCCCAGTTATGAACATAAAGTATAACTGGAACTGTTCATTGGATGTAGGTGAAAACCCTACCATCGAAGAGAGCGA
>NZ_LR213770.1 GCF_900659865.1 Hyella patelloides LEGE 07179 | reverse complement strand
TGCCATCGACAACACTATTGTAAGTGGCTAAACCATAAGCAGTATTACTTCCATTGTCTACGCCAAAGACTGAGAAATCTTCATCAATAACAGTAGGGTCGGTAATATCAGTTAGTCGATTAGTATCGGGGTCGATCTGATAAATAACTGGATTATCATTACGGCGATCCGATACAACGGCTAAATCGACCTGCTCCTCTCCTAGTTCAAAGTCATAAACAATATCGACATTGTTGTAGCGAGTATCTGGAGGGCTAATGCTCTGTATTTCTGTTCCCTCTAAGTCATATACTGCTAAACCATCAGTTTTAAGAGTTGTGAGGACGATACTTCTCGATGGATCGTCAGGGTTGAGATAGATAGCTGGATCGTCTACATCAGCTGGTTCTCCTTTCCCTAAAGTTTCCAATGTAGGAAATACATTCATGATTCTTTTTTCCTTATGATGAACATTTTAATCAAAAGTTACAGTAGACTTCTTGCACGAATGATTTTGTAAATGCCCAAATGTTTTTTAGCCAAATTCTTTTTAGAATATGCAATTTGGCGAATTAGTATTAATCTCTAAAAGCTCCAAATTTCGTATTCGTGCAAGAGATCTAATTACTCAATAACTATATTGAGCTTGGATTTTATAAAAATGATTATATCTAACTGATGTGAATTTGGGGTAAACGATAAAAGTACTGATAAATCTCGGTAAAACCTAGTTTACGATAAAGATTTATTCCTTCTTGATTATCGATTTCTACCTGAAGATAAGCTTTAGTTGCACCGTTGCTTTGTCCCCAGTTCAACATTGCCGAGATTAGTTGGCTAGCATAACCCTGGCGACGCTGTTTTTTGGCAGTAACTAAGAAAAAAAGTCCCAGATAGTCATTTTCCAAAACTCCAAAACCGCAACTGCAAAACCGATGCGGATTTTTTAAATAGGCACAACAAATAGGATTAGGAATAATTTCCAACATAGTAGATAAAGTGTTCCAATGCTCTATCGGCAAATCTACTGCATGAACAAAATAATCTAACCATTCTTGGGATAATTCATTTTGGATCGTAATACCTGGTTCACAAATCAAGATATCACTTTCGATAATAGTTTTAAGTTGAACGCTAACCTTGTCTTGTTTTTGATATCCCAACTGTTCTAAAGTTTGGTCTAGGGTTTTTAGTTGAGGGATATTTGTGAGGCGAAAAATCGGCTGAAGATTGAAACCATGATAAATTTTTTCGCAACGGCGAATCTTTGAGATTAAATCTTGTGAACCTGGATACAGAGGAGTAACTGAATTAGCTCGTTTTGTATAACCATCAGCAAATCGTAAAATCCAGCCATCATAAAGAATTTGTTGTAGACATGGCAAAGCATTGAGCGATAATTCCTCTAAAGTTTTAATTTGAGCTAATTTCTGATTTTCCACTGATTACTGACTGATTGACCAACGGTCAGAGCAGGCTCCGTCGTTAGAAGGCGGAGTAATCTCTGACTAACAAAAGATAGAGTTTAAAGCAATTAATTTGTTATGAATGGATTGAAGCAGTTGATAAACAGGAGAGAAAGTCAACATCCTTTTCAAGACAAAAACACCACCCTTAATTAAAATGATTGCTTTCATCAACAATATCTTGTATCTCCCTAATCGCCCATAACATGAACTACAATCTCGCGGTTATTACTTCTTTGGCGATGTTCCCAAAGATAGACTCCTTGCCATGTTCCCAACACTAATCTACCTCCAGCAACAGGAATTTGTTCTGAAGTATTAGTTAAAGTAGAACGGATGTGTGATGGCATATCATCTAAACCTTCTGCACCATGAAGATATGCCATAGAATCTTCTGGTACTAACTTGGCAAAGAAATTTTCTAAATCTTGTAACACATCAGGGTCGGCATTTTCTTGGATAATTAAAGATGCGGAAGTGTGACGCACAAAAACAATACATAGCCCCGTTGTAATCTGAGATTCGGCAACAACTTTATCGATTTGATTGGTAAGTTTATGGAGTGATTTACCAACAGTTTTCATGCTAATTGCTTTTTGATGCTGTCTCATTTTTTGTAATACTAAAAAACACCTAGGTGAATTTTATCAAATTTAGATTGTTTCAGAATGAACTCTCCTGTAAATTCCGCAGTCAAGAATTGTGAGCTAATTTTAGCAAATAAGTCTGATTATACTAGTGATTGGTATTTATTAACACACTTAGTAAAAGCGATCGCAATTCAAGAAAGGCTATTCATTACAATTTGTTTAATCAATCTATTTTAGAAAAAGTGACCTCAGCTTGTCAGTAAAGCATAATACAATCACTTATCGCTATTGAGATATTTTTCATATTTTTTGTAAATATTTAATCCTGGTATTTTTTCTGAAAATTCTTTAGGAAGCTTATATTCACTACTAGGATATTGTTCGCGAATAATTTTCAAAGAGTTAAATGGTTTTTGCCATTGTTGTAAAACTTTAATTAATTCTTGAAATTTTTGGAAAGCTTTTTCATGTCTTCTTACTAAACCCATATATTGCAAGATTTTAGCAAAAAATTCAGGCTGAATATCTTTTTCTGCAATTTGAAGAATAGGAGCTAGTTTTTCTAATACATCATAGTTTTCTAAAATTAAAACCATCAAATTTTTGTCTTCTAATAAATCTTGAGCATTAACTTGCTCTACGAGATCGGACACCTTGCGTAAAATAGTAAAATCTTCAAGTTGGTACTTTTTAAATAAAGATAATAGTTTTAAACCTAAATCATGTTGAGAAACTTTATTGATTTCTGTTGTATATGTTTGTAAAGCTTCTCTTCCTTCCTGACTATTTACTAAAGGAATAACTTCTGCTAACTTTCTTTTTACTCGATCTTGAAAAGCACTTTTATCTACATCATCAGTAATGTTATCTGTTACGAATTGATAAAAAGCTTGTTGCTTACGACTGCGATAACGTAGTTCTGTTTGTTCTATTCTTAAATAACTGCCTTGAGCAGCGATCGCAACTTCGAGATATTTAATACTCTGACAAATTTGCTGATATTCTTGAGTTCCTTTATCTACTTGTTTTTTTAGCTTTACATAGAGCATAAATTCTTGATTACCAAATTTTTCATCGTCAATTTTTTCAGCTTTTTTAGCAAAGTTAGTTATTTGTTTTAGAGTACGATTGTGTAATGTTATCGCACTATCAGGAACTTTTTCTTTTCCATAAATATTTCCTAAAAATCCGAAAAATACCTGATTTTTTGATGAACTGAAAGCATTTAATACCAGTACTAAAACAAGGCAACCACCTCCAAAAATTGCCAAATAAATACCTGCAGTCAAGTATTTTGGTAATGAATCTTGTGGATCGGTACTTGTATCAGAACTTTTACTTAAAATACTTTTGATAAAATTGTTAGTAGGTACTTTAGATAGTTGGTTCGCTTTAAAAAGGTCTATTTTTTGACTATCTGTTTCAACTAAACCATCATATCTATCTTCAATATTTTGATTGATTCGATCGGCGTTAGCAATTCCTGTTAAGTCGCTACTCTGTTCGGTTTTTTCTAAATTAGAGCTACTATCATTAGCTTCATTATCAAAAGAGTTATATTCTTTTTCAATTTGCTCTTTCAAAGGTTCAGCCGAACCTAGAGCATCTATTTTAGCAATTAAAGCTTCTCGTTTGATTTTACCTTGCTCTGAAGTATTCAGGTTTTCATTGTGAGGATTAGCAATTTGTTTTGCTAATTCGCTTTTTGGCATAAAATCTACTAAGTTAATATCTGGAGCAAAAGAACCATAGCGATCTATGAATGAATTAGCAGCAATAGCCTCTTTGTGATTTATACTTAATCCCAATAAAGAAAAAGCAGTAACTACAGTAACTTTTGTCCGATACGTCCTCATATTAATTATTTTTAGGTATTAATTATCTACTGTTAAAATACCCATTTTTTATCAAAAAATAACTTTAATCAATCTGAGTGTTTGAGCGCAATCAAATGATGTATAAACATCAGTATAATAAGTTAGATATTTATACTGAAGGTAAAAAAATATACAATTGAGTAAATACTTATAGCTAAAAAACTTTATTATGTGTAAATACTGATAAAAAGTACAATAAAATATTAATTATTACCTTTTCTAGAAAAACTACAATCTTATGAAAATTATCGACATTATCAAGCAAGATTATCAAAATTTCCCCGAACAACAAACTTATAGTATCTATAGAGAAAATGTTTATTTTGAAGACCCACTCAATAAGTTTACTGGTGTCGAACGATATCAAAAAATGATTGGTTTCTTAGGCACATTCTTTCAGAATATTAAACTGGATTTGCACTCGATTACTCAACAAGACCAGATAATCACCACAGAATGGACATTAAATATGACATCGCCTTTACCCTGGAAACCCCGCATTAGTATACCTGGTTGGAGTAAACTAGAACTAAATGATGAGGAGTTAATTATCTCACATTGCGATCGCTGGAAGATAGCCCCCTGGAAAGTATTACTACAAAATTTCTTCATTAAAAAACCATAAGCAAAAATAGCAAACAACGCGATAATTCAGTTAAGATTACATAGCAATAATTGATTATTATCTGAAATAAGGTGAAAATTTATGGTAGCAGCAGTTCCTACACCTAAGTACGAAGTTAAAGACTTATCTTTGGCTTCTATGGGACAAAAAAGAATTGAATGGGCAGCTAGAGAAATGCCTGTTATTAAACAAATTAGAGAACGTTTTGCAGCAGAAAAGCCTTTCGCGGGAATTCGCCTAGTTGCGTGTTCTCACATAACTACCGAGACTGCCAATTTAGCAATTACTCTTCAAGCTGGTGGTGTAGATGCACTATTAATTGCTAGTAATCCTCTTTCTACTCAAGATGATGTTGCTGCTTGTCTAGTTTCAGACTACGGTATTCCCGTATATGCGATTAAAGGCGAAGACAATGAAACTTATCACCGTCATGTTCAAATTGCTTTAGACCATAAACCCAACATTATTATCGATGATGGTAGTGATGTAGTAGCAACTCTCATTAAAGAGCGTCAAAACCAACTATCAGACATTATTGGTACAACAGAAGAAACTACTACTGGTATTGTTCGCTTACAAGCAATGTTCAATGATGGGGTACTTTCTTTCCCTGCAATGAATGTTAACGACGCAGAAACCAAGCATTTCTTTGATAACCGCTACGGTACTGGACAATCTACCCTAGATGGTATTTTCCGCGCGACTAATGTTCTTTTAGCTGGTAAAGCTGTAGTTGTTGCTGGTTATGGCTGGTGTGGTAAAGGTGTTGCGATGCGTGCTAAAGGATTAGGCGCAAACGTTATCGTTACGGAAATTAACCCCGTAAGAGCCATCGAAGCTGCAATGGATGGTTTCCGCGTCATGCCAATGATTAAAGCTGCTGCTGAAGGAGATGTTTTTGTTACTCTAACTGGTAACAAGCACGTAATTCGCGCCGAACACTTTGAAGTAATGAAAGATGGCGCAATGGTATCTAACGCTGGACACTTCGATTTAGAAATTGATTTACAAGCTTTGGGTGCAAAAGCTACAGGAGTTAAAGACGCTCGTAACTTTACCCAAGAGTATAGTATGTCCAATGGTAAATCTATTGTAGTTCTAGGGGAAGGAAGATTAATCAACCTAGCTGCTGCTGAAGGACATCCTAGCGCAGTAATGGATATGAGCTTTGCTAACCAAGCTCTTGCTTGTGAATACCTAGTGAAAAACCAAGGTAATTTAGAGGCGAAAGTACATTCTATTCCTGAAGAAATCGATCGGAATATTGCTGCTCTTAAATTAAAAGGAATGGGTATTGAAATTGATACTCTCACTGAAGATCAAATTGAGTACATTAACTCTTGGACAGTAGGAACTTGAGACAATTAATTATCAGTAACCAGTCAACAGCGATTGCTTATCAGCTATTATGGTTGAGTTAATTGACGAGTGTTCTCCTAAAGAGTTTGACAATTGGCAATAGACAATTGACAATTACCTGTGATGTAGGATGGGCAATGCTCATCCTATTGTTCTTTTTTTTAGTATTGATTATTTTTTGACTTCAATCTATTCAATAGTTTTCAGTAAATAGCAAGTTTTAATCTCTCACTGATTGTTAATTCTGACTTCTTAATTTTTATGGCTAAACTTTCTACTGAATTGAATCGCTATTTTTTTGAAGAATCAAGAGGAGAAAAAGTCTCTTTATCCGATATTTTAACTTTGGCTGGAGATAGCATTTTTGGCTTTTTATTTGTAATTTTGGCTTTACCTTCTGCTTTACCCCTTCCCGCACCTGGTTATTCTATTCCTTTCGGGATTGCAATGCTTTTCTTAGCTTTACAGTTAATTATTGGTCGAGATAGCCCTTGGCTACCAGCTAAAATAATGAATGGTTCAATGCCTCTAAAAAGTGTTCAAGCATTGATCAAAAAAGGTATTCCTTTGCTGCAAAAAATTGAAGCCCTCACAAAGCCTCGTCTCAGTTCAATTTGTACTAGCGTACCTGGTCGAGTTATTATTGGTATGGCGATCGCTTTAATGTCAATTTCAATGATGATCCCGATTCCTGGAACAAATACATTACCTGCAATGGGAATTTTTGTAATTGGTTTTGGTTTGGTAGAAGATGATGGTGTAATTAGTTTGTTGGGTTTAATAATTTGTGCTTTGGGCGCAGTAATTTCTACTTCAATATTAATTGCTGTGATTTGGGGTGGCTCTAGTTTAATTGATGTTATTAAAGAGCAACTATGAAGATAAAAAACGATCGCCCTTCCTCAAAAAAGCGATCGCCAAAATTCAGGAAATAGAGATAACCCCCATCCCCAATTCTTCATCCCCTAAATAATTTCTGCTTCAAAAGCAGCACCTTCTTCTTCAAAGATAGTAGCGAAATTGTCTCTAATATTTTGGGCTTCTGCGCCTGTTGCATAGAGATAGTTTTCAGGGCTATTGAGATTGCGGAATCGAGTGAATTCGTTTGCTTCCCCTGCACCTGCACCATAAACAGAAAAAGCTAAACCTTCTTCAGTAAAACTTTCAGAGAAGTTGGCGTTGATACTAGCTCTTTCTTCTTCTCCCACATAGAGATATCTACCTGGGTTATTGTTACTTTGGAAACGATATAAAGAATCAAGCTCTTCATTTGCTTCTAAACTGACTTCAAAAGCAACACCTTCTTCTTCAAAGGTATCAGCGAAATTTTCCCTAATATTTTGGGCTTCTGCTTCTGCAACAAAGATATAAGAAGACACACCACCCAAACGGCGGAAACGGAAAATTTCAGTATCTAAGAGATCGGAATCTTCTAAGACAGTATCTTCCCGCACAGCTAAATTTTGGATGCGAGTATCTAATTCAGGGCTGGTATCTTCGGTGGTGAAAGAGGTTTCGTTAAAATTGGTATTGAGATATTCTGCTAGCGCATCTTGTTCCGAACCATCAGGGGCAAAGGTAACTTCTCCTGTACGAGAATCAGGATCGGGATTTTCGTCGTCTTCGGTAACGAGATCGACGCGGTTAGCAGTTTCTCCTGTGGGGAAAGGATACTCATCACCACCTTCTGCTAAAAAACTGAGAGTAACAGTACGGAAAGTGCGGCTTGCGTCTCCCTGTAATTCCCCGCCTTCAACTACAGTATCAATAATTGAACCAGATTCATCTACTACAGCCAAAGATACTACTCTGTCTCCTGCTTCGCGAGTTGCATCAAAGCTAAAGCGCACACCACTTACTTGGGAGAATTGTCCAGGAGTTGCCCCTTCGACGGTTGCAGCTACACCGTGTTCGATGACTGCGAGTAATTCTGCTGCGGTAAGGGTAAGGAGAGTTAAACCATTATTAAAGCTGAGAGCGTCAGAAACATCTAACTGAGAAATATCTCCTTCTTCTTTATTGGCTAGTTCGTTTGCGGGAGGGGGTACGCGTTCAAAGTCTTCAGGATTGGTTGCACCAGGAGGAACAATCACATCACCAATATCATCACGGATACCACCACCGTTTTTAATAGAGATAACAACGGTTTCATCGGTTTGCTGTGCTGTGGCGAGGTTGGCATCGGCGGTTAAGTTCCCCAGGTTGGTTTCTTGGGTGCGAACATCACCGCGAGTACCATTTAAGAATACTTCAGTGTTACCAAAGATGTTACCTTCCTGTTCAGCGATTGCTGTTGATAGTTGTTCTGTAATCTCAACTACTTCAGGATCGGGTGTGCCTTCAACGGCTGCAACGCCATCATCGTCGGTAGCGTAAGCTCCACTAATTTCAGGATCTATACTACTGGGAATGATTAAACCATTGGCATCAAACTCAACGACTAAACGCCCTAAATATTTATAGTTACCGTCAGTGTTAACTACTGCAATGGGATTACCATCAGCGTCTTCTTTGAGGATAGGATAAGCCCCTTCTGCTTCGTCACCAGCACGCAAGCGATCTGTATCGTCTGCCAGGAGAGTATTAGAACCACCCGCAACGATAATATCAACATTACTTAGTTGTTCTGCAAGCTGTTCTTCAATAGATATCTGTTGCATATGTGCCAACAGAACTACTTTATTAAGTTCGGGATTGGATTCGAGGAGACTATCAACAGAACTTTGGATTTCGGCTGCTAAAGCTGCGATGTCTTCAGCATCGGTGGAGTCAAATTCAATGGGTGCAATACCTAAATCACCAGGAGAGGAAATAGAGCCTAAAGTGGGAGTGGTTGCGCCAACTACGCCAATTTGCTCCTCGTTAACAGTAACAATGGTGTTTCCTGCAACTGTATTGGGTATTGTGCTGGCTTCCTGTCCATCAGCAGTAACTAAAGGAGCTAAATTTTCATCAGTGGTGAAATCGAGGTTAGCACTGAGATAGGGGAAATTAGTACCAGGATAGTTAGTTTCTTCATCAGGGCTAATTAAACCAGCTAAAGTACCAGTACCAAAGTCAAACTCATGGTTACCCAAAGCAATGGCTTGAAAGCCTAATTCGTTTTGAATTAAGATATCACCACGCCCCGCACTACCATAGACGCTTTCACTGGCAGAAAAGAAGGGACTGGGGATATAGGCATCTCCAGAAGAGAGAACTAGGGTGTTTTCGTAATCATCCCGTAATGCATTGAGTACTGCACTAAAATTAGGGGCATCTTCTAGGGCATCAAGTCCCGCTTCTTGATCGGCTGCATGGAGTAATTGCAGCGTAAAAGTTTCTTCGGGAACATCCACATTAAAAGTAGTGGTGGTGTTGCTAATTTCGTTGGTTACAACTAGAGTTGGTTCACCGTTAGGACTGTCTTCTGCTGCAATAAAGGTTAAACCTTCAGGGCCAATATCAATAGCGTTACCTGCTTCATCAGTAGCATTTTGATAGGTAACAAATTCGGGATTAGTAGGATCGCTCACATCATAAATCATCGCCCCACTAATGCGTTCTAAACCAATAAAGGCATAATTTTTGCCCCCGATTTCGCCGATAACTACCCCTTCTGGTTCAGCCCCTTTATCATCGCTGCGATTATCAAAAGAATCCGTTGTACCTTGGGAGTTGAATAAGTCAGGGAAAAATTGACTAGTAATAGTAGCAAAATCATCACCGCTATCGTAAACTAAGTTACCTCTGCTATCAAAGATCGAGAAAGAACGACCACCATAGGTAAATATTCGATCGTAATCACCATCACCGTCGGTATCTCCATCAATAGAAGAGATGTTTAATCTTCCTAATACATTATCCGCTTGTAACTCTGCTGCATTGGGAAAGGCATTAGGATCGAGGGTGACCTCTGCGAGGCGGACATCTTCCTCTCTAGCATCCCCTTCATTAGCAGTAATGTAATAAGTTTCCCCTGAAACCTGGTAAGATGCGATCGCGTCTGGTTGAAGTAATCCGTAAATGGGATAGTTTTGCAGATTGATTCCCTCATCGGCATCACTGGCATCTAAGGTAGTAGGATCGAAGTCAATTAAGCCTAATACAGTGGGTACAGGATCGGGATTAAAGGGTACTGAACCATCAACGGGGATTTCTTCATCTAGTAAGCCAAAATCATTATCGTTGATAACCGCTAACGAACCATCATCTAGTAAAGCTAATCCTTCAGCTTTATCTCCTGCAACATAACCAATGGAAGGTAAATTGAGAATTTTGGTTTTAGTTACCGCATTGATTCCCATTTCGGCTAATTCATCAGCGGTTTTACCTTCTAAAGCATTTTCCGCATCCGTAGCAGTAGAAAGTTCTGTACCTAAAATGTTAGTTGCATTACTGAGATCGATTTCGTAGATCAACTTTTTAGAACTAGCATCCGTTCCCGAATCTCTCTCTATAACGTAAATTCTGTTCCCTTCAATATGAACCGCATCCCCAATCTTATCGACTCCCGCAGAACCTTCTAAGAAATAAACATATTCTGCTGTGGGTTCTCCTGTTTCGGGATTAACTTGGAGAATACGTAAGATTTGAGAATCACGGGAACTCTGATCGCTGCTGATATCTTCATTTTCTGCTGCATCGGCACTGTCAATATCAGGATTGTCAATCGGACTTTGAATAAAAGCATACAAGCTGTTTCCTGCTTCATCATAAGCCATCCCTTCAAAACCACGATTAGCTCTTCTTTGAGCATATACCGCAGGAAGAGTTTCTGTGCCAAAAGTACCTGGTTCAGCACCCACAGCAGCAGCCGTACCTTGGGGAACAAAGCGATCGATTAGAGTACCATCGGCATTAAAATGATAAATACTGGGGCGATATTCATCCGATAACCAATAAGTACCATCGGCTGCAACGGCGATCGACTCCAAATCCGCGCCAAAAGGGTCATTTTCTAGTAAATTACCCTCTAAATCTACTGGTACTTCATCTGTGTACGCCGATCCTGGTTCTCCTGCTTGCAGATTAGGTAAACCTGTAAGAGGTGTTGTGCCATCTTCCTGAAATAGTTCAATTCGATCTGTAATGGCAATTTCTCCAGATTCACGGTTTAAAGTAAAGCGTACTAAGCGGGGTTGATAATCTGGTAAAGGAAAAGGACGTTCATTATCTCCATCTCCATCAACATCTGTGGGTTCACCATTGGGCCCTCGATCTGGAGTTGCGATAAACTGTAGTAAGCCTTCTTCTGTTGTCCCTTCATAATATAAGCCAGACATTCCCCCTAATAAGATTTCTTGTCCTGCGGGAGTTGTACCTAAAACTTCGCCACTTAAATCCCAAGTATAGTTGGTTAATTCTGGTGTTCCTGGAAGATAGTTTTTTGTCCCTAAAGGCTGAATCTCTGTAACTTGACCAGCTTCTAAATCCACCACTGCTACTGCATTATTTTCCTGTAACGTCACATAAGCAGTGGTGCTATCTTCACTGATGGTAATATATTCTGGTTCGGCATCTTGGGCAAAAGTACGTCCTGCAAATATCCTGACTCCGCGACTGCGTAAAGTCTCTTCTTGACCATTAAACGCTGTAAAACCAGCAGTAGTTACGGTAGCATCTGCCACACCGCCCGAAATATCGATAATACTCACTGAACCTTCAGGATCGTTCTCTTCCCCTGGTTCTCCTTCGTTAGCTACTAATATCTTAGTGCCATCAGGAGTAAAGGTAAGCATATCTGGCAAAGCACCCACCGTTACTTGATTTAGCAACGTACCTTCTGTATTGTAAAAGGCTACTGTACCAGGTTCTTGTACTGGGTCGCTAGCCACTGCAACTGCGACTACGCCATTTCTGACAGCGACACTATTTCCCCCTGCACCCACGGGATTTAAATCAATGGAAGATACCAAAGTAGGATTACTTAAATCGCTCAGATCGAGAATATCAATGGCATTCTCAACTGCATTAACAACAAACAGCCTATTACTTTCTGGATCGAAAGCAGATATTTCCGCAGCACCTTCGGCATCTTCTTCAGTAGTTTCTGCTTGATATCTACCAAGTTGATTCAAAATAGAGGGTAATTCTTCAGGTAATTCAAGTTGATTTAAAACTTCTGTATTCTGATTGACATCCTGAGACATAAACCTTAACCCAATTTTTTACTATTGCTCCGCTATTTTATGGCAATAAGTAACAGTTGGCATTAAAGGTTAAGAGCTTAAATTGATTGTTGTTTGTTTAGATTATATATGTAATAAATAATGCAAGATATTCTATTTTTTGTTTAAAATAAGACTTAATTAAGAAAAGGTTATTTAAAAATTAATGATTAATTAATCTAATCTGTCTTAGAGCTAAGATGGGCAAAACTATTAATGTTATTTAGAAGACCTTTCTATTTCTCCTTTTAACCAAACTTTTTCTTGCTCGGTTAAAAAAGCTTTTGGTAAGTACGATCTAGATTGAATAGTTTCTTGATGCTGAAATTGAAATATTTTTTTAGCGATCGCAATCTTATCTTTTGTTTGTAGATTGAGTTTAATTTGAGTAGTAACTAATAGCTGTTGCATAAAATGATGCTGCAATAATAATTCTAAAATAGTATCAATAACAACTAATAAGAGCGAAAATGTTGGTATAGAATTCGTTAATAAAATATAGCTGAGAAAAAATAAATAATAACCAACAACAATTACATTTTTTTAAAGTTAAAAATAATATTGTAAAACCCAAAAACTATTAAACACTTCCCAAACAAACCAATAGAAGCAAAAATTGCTAATTTATTGAGAATTGAAACAATCCCCCATAACAGCAAAACATAATAATATTTATCAACACGCTTTCTTTTATAAGGTGGTGGAATATCAATTAGTAATTGCTCATTATCTTTACTAACTTTAATTGAGCTATATTTGGGTTTTGTTATACTATTATTTTGATAAGCTTGAAGATCGGCTTTTTCTTGTAAAACTAATAAAGCAGCTTCCGCTTGAGGAAAGCGATTATTAACATTAGGTTCGATTAATTTATCGATCCAGTTAGCAAAATCTCTTTGGATATGGACGCTGTCTCTAAAATCAAATTTTAACTTTTTCTGGGGTAATTCCGCAGGAGATTGACCAGTTAAGAGAAATAATAAAGTACAACCCAAACTATACAAATCAGTGGCTAAAACTGCACCACCGCGATATTGTTCGGGAGCCATATAGCCATAAGTACCCACTACGGTACTTCCCATAACTGTATGATGATAAGTATCCTGTACTGCACCAAAATCAACTAAGAATAATTTACCTGTATCGGGTTGATAAATAATGTTTTGGGGTTTAATATCTCGATGAATTACTGGCGGGGTTAATTGTTGCAGATAAACCAATATTTCTAATATTTGTACTGCAATATTTTTAACTATTGCTTCGTCTGGTTGCCAACCTTCACTGATTAAATGAGCTAAAGATTGTCCTGGTGCTAATTGCTGCACAATATAGAAATAAATATCGTCTTCTGTTTCAATTTTAAAGTAATCTAAATAACTCGGAATTGCAGGATGATCTAATTGTTGTAATATTTTGGCTTCTCGTTCAAATAGTTCGATCTTTTTCCAATCATTTAACCCTGTTAAAGATAAAGCTTTAATAGCAACTTGTCGATCGCTTTCTTTATCTATTGCTGCATAAGTTATACTACTACCACCTTGTCCTAGTTTATCTTTAATGATATAGCGATCGCTTATTAAGTTACTAATATTATTTATATTATTCATCAATAAAACTTTTAATAATTATATTTTTTATCTTGGTTTTAATTTCCTTTAAGAAAAATAACAATGTAATTTTTATTTATTTTTTGCATTCAGCACCATTATCAATTAATTTTTTTTCAATGTCTTTATTGATTGGTTTCTTAAGATAAAGTAAACAAAGGGGAGTATCATTAAACTTACTTTTATGATTAACATCTGCACCTCGATTGACTAGAATTTCTACTACATCTTTATCTTTTCGATAAACAGCATTTAATAAAGGACTATTTCCATATTTATCTTGGGCATTAACATTGGCATCGCGATCGAGTAATAACTGAACAATTTCTTTCCTATTTTTAATATTTCTTGTCTTAGTTATATTTAATAGAGGAGTTTCGCCATGTTTTGTGGTTGCATTAACATTGGCATCGCGATCGAGTAATAATTGAACAATTTCTTTCCTGTTCTTAATATTTCTTGTCTTAGTTATGTTTAATAGAGGAGTCTGACCATTATTATCTTTGGCATTAACATCAGCACCATGAATAAGCAAAAGTTCTACTATTTCTATATTCTTTCTATTAATAGCATTAAATAAAGGAGTGTCACCATAATTATTTTTAAGATTAGTATCTGCTCCATGAGTAATCAATAATTCGGTCATATCTACATAGTTTCTTTCGATAGCACTAAATAATGGGGTCTTTCCATCTCTACCTTTAACATCAAGATCGATACCCAAATTTATTAACAGTTGAACAATTTCATAGTTATTATTCCATACGGCATCATGCAGTAACATATTTCCATCTCTTGCATATTGTAGTTTATCTCTAATTTTTTCGTTATTAATTATTTTTGAAATATCAGTCATATTAGCTATCATTCTTTTTAGATTACCAGTATTTTTTGTTCTAATAATACAAACTAATAATTTTAATTTATTCTTGTTCGATAGATAATTAATATTCCCTTTTTGCTGAAAAAAGTTTTGTGCAACTTCAGAAGAACATAAATTAGCAGGATAAAAACCTAAGCGACTTAGAAAGAACCATTTATAAGAACTAACACCCCAAATTAGAGATAAACATAAAACACCAATACCAACACCAGTAATCAACTTTCTTTGCTTAACCTTCTTACTCGCCAATAACTCAGCTAAAGCAACCTCAGCATCAGCAAATCTTTCATCTAAATCTGGTTCTAAAATCTTATCTAACCAGTCAGCAAAACTATCAGAAATATTAACCGAACTGCGAAAATCTAACTTAAGAGTATCTTGAGGTAATTCGGCGGGGGAACGATGAGTTAAAAGATAAAGTATGGTTGCACCAAGGCTATATAAATCTGTGGCGGGTACAGCTTTTCCTCTAAACTGTTCGGGAGCCATATAACCATAAGTTCCCACTACAGTGCTACCCTGCATTAAAGTATTGTAATAAGTATTTTGCACTGCACCAAAATCGACTAAATAGATAGTGCCGTCATCACTACGAATTAAGTTATTAGGTTTAATATCCCTGTGAATTACAGGAGGGTCTAAAGAATGGAGATAAGTTAATATGGCTAATATTTGTTGAGCAATCTTTTTAACCTCTGCTTCGGTAGTGCGCCAACCAGATTCTACTAACTCAAATAAAGACTTTCCTGGTGCTTGTTGCTGCACAATATAAAAAGCTTTATCGGTTTCGGTTTCAATGTCAAAGTAATCTATGTATTTAGGAATTGCAGGATGCTCTAACTTGGCTAATACCTCTGCTTCCCTTTGAAAAAGTTCGATTTGCTTCCAATTATCAAGCTGTTTGAGAGAAATAACTTTAATGGCGACATGAGAATTAGTTTCTAGATTTATCGCCTGATAGGTAATTGCTACCCCGCCTTTTCCTAATATATTAGTAATGCGATACCGATCTTTAACAATATCTCCTGGTTGATATGCGTTCACGCAGTCCCTACCTTGGCGAGATCGCCATATTTTATAAAAACAACTATATGTCTGGTTTTATTTTTCCCTCAAAAATGGCAAAAAACTGCACCGATTGAAAAGAAGAAATTGCTAGTCTATGGATAACTGTGTTGAAATACTTGATTAATGGTTTTGATAGATCTATCATTCACAAATCGCCAGTCATAAATCCCTAACCACTCGGAACTTTACCTAGAAGATTTATACTCTTAAACCATAAGCGGTATAACTAAACAGTCTTCATGTTTTTGATAGGCTAGTCTTATCAATGAGTAATGCGACTTGATTTAAACTTAATTTAAATAACAGTCTTTTTTTGATAGGGAATGAGCAAAACTCGCATTGGTAATGTTGACAATAACTCCATTAATTTATCTTGTTTCCCGTATGGGGTAGGTCACGATCGCGAGGGCGTTTGTTTATTATTAAATATAGGGGAACACCGTATTATCTTAGACTGTGGGATCGCAGATCTGGAAGCTCTACAAAAATCGTTAAAATCGCCCGCAGAATTAATTTTTTGTTCCCATGCCCATACGGATCATTGTCGCGGTTTACCACAACTAAGCCAAGCTTTTCCCGATCTTCCTATTTATACCAGTGAAGTTACTGCCAAACTGTTACCCCTTCATTGGTCAGAAGAAATGACCACTGAGGTTGAGAAACAGTTACACACTCTCCCTTGGCAATCGCCAGTAACCATTGGCAAAAACTTACAATTAGAGATCTTTCCCGCAGGACATTTACCTGGTGCTGCTGCAATTTTAATCACTTATAAGACTAGCCAGAAAGACTATAAAGTGATGTATACGGGTGATTTTTCCCTGTCTAACTTTCAGCTAGTAGAAGGACTTTCCATTGAAAATATGCGGGGTTTGGCTCCTGATGTTTTAATCATTGAAGGTAGCTATGGTACGGTGCGTCATCCCCATCGTCGTCAGCAAGAAAAGCAACTGATGTCAAGAATTAACCTCGCTTTAATGTCTGGGGTTAATGTCTTGTTACCTGTAGCTGCGATTGGTTTGGGACAAGAAATCTTAAAACTATTGCGCTCCCATCATCAGTTTACAGGACGCGATTTAGATATTTGGGTAGATGCCAATGTCGCCAAAGCCTGTAATATTTATCTCGATTTACTATCGCAATTTCCCGCTTCAGTACAGAATTTTGCCAAACACCAATCTTTATTTTGGGACGATCGAGTTTGTCCCCGAATGCGCCAGATAAACGATGCAGAAGACATCTTCCAAGGAAAATTCCCTTGCATTGTCTTGGTAGATCGTAAAGAAGATTTGTTGTCTTATATCTCTTCTAAAGCTGGTAAATGGTTAATTTTATTTCCTGAAAGTTCCCATGTAGACACCACAAATTTTGAAAAAAACAGAATACGTTTGGTAAAAAGACAAGAATGGATTACTCAAGAAACATATTTGCTAGCAGAACATAGTGATGGTCGCAATACTACCCAATTAATCCACAATTTGCGCCCTCAACACGTTATTTTAGTTCATGGTTTGGCAAATTATCTCCTAGAATTAGCTAGTTTAGAAGAATTGTGTAATCGCTATCAAATCCACTCTCCTAGTAATGATAAACTACTAGAATTGCCTATCGGCGATCGCTTTATTCAACCCAAAAACCCTACTCCCACTCACTACGAAGGAGAAATCAACGAAGGTAATTCTTACATTAGAATTACTTTTCCCGATAGTTTAAATAACGATTCTCGTTGGAATAAATTTGCCGATACAGGAATTGTGGAAGCACGTTGGCAAGGAGATGAGCTAACTTTAAGAGGTATACCACAAAGAGAATTACTCTACTCCAATCAAGACCCCACTATAGCGGAGGATTTAGATTGTTGCCAAACCTGCCTTCATTATCGCAGTCAAAGGTGCTGGAATCCAGGCTCTCCCCTCTATGGTTTTAAGGTAATTCCTGAAGGCTATTGTCCCGTTTTTGAACCAAAAGATTCAGAGGGAAAAGGGGAATAGGGAATAGGCAACACCTCAAGATATGGGGAAGATCATAAATTATTTTTCGAGAAAAATTGCTAGTTGCTACTTCTATCCTGTTTCGATATCTATATTCGATATCTATAATAGTCTTGTAAAGAGCTAAAAGACCTACTGTTCTGTCAATTAAAAATTGACGGGTAAAGGGAAAGGGGAAAAGGTTAAAGGAAGCTGTAAAAGTTGAAAAATTACCCAGCAAAATAAAGTTGACAAAGCCCTACACAGAAGAATCCATGAGCAATTCGATTAAAACACAGATTCTCGAAGCTGAAGAAAAGCTCAGGCTTGCAATGCTTCATTCCGATGTCGATACGCTCAATAAATTGCTTGCACCCGAACTTGTTTTTACGAATCATGGGATACTTCAAAAGTAGCAAGTACCCCGCGCTTCGCGCAAAGCAGTGCTTCATGTAGCAAGTTCTACCTCTGAGGCGAAGGAGCGAGGATTCTTGAATTGAATTATCTTTTTATATTTTCCTCACTCATCTAGGAGGCTTTATACCATGTTCTGGGAGCTATAGATATTACTTGCTACTGCGACGCGATAGCGAGTCCTTTAGGGCTATTTGCTACTTGCTACTTTAGCTGCTGAAGGCAGCTTGGTAATTGGGAAACCGCGTCTAGATTTAAGCGCGGAGGAACAATCGTTGAACGGCTTTAGCCGTAAGTGAAATATGGTAAAATACTCATACTTGGCAAGTCGCACAGACTTCTAAATTGTGGGTGAGACTCCCAGTAATTGGACGTTGCAGTTAAAAGGTAGGTGGGGGAAATCCCCAACTTGGTGGTTAACACTCTGCTCCTAGCCTTTACAAGTAAAGCTTTTAGGATGAGCGAAACAAAATAGATAAACATAGCCAAGTACAATTAAGTTTAAAAGTATGCTCAGACCTAGTTTTAGGCGAGAGAGTAGCGGGTTTTTGGCAAGCCCTTTAAGGATTCTTATCTCTTAAGAATCTCTGTCACTAGAGAGTGCGGAGAGTGTCAACTTGGTCAAGTATTAGGAAAACAAGACGATCTCACTGCCCATCAATCTGGAATACTGAAAATAGAAGTGTTAAAGCCTTCTGAGCAACAGATTCAATTGATAGGAAAGGTTGCAGTTGTCACCGTCCGAGTACATTTAGTAGGTAGCTACGCAGGCATTACATCTGATAATGATTTTCGATTTACCCGTGTTTGGAGTCTTGATTCTAGTGATATTTGGCAGATCGTCGCTGCTCACTCCAGTATAGTAACTTAGTTACAAGTCCAACTATTTATCAAGTCAATAGGGATTATAAGATTTGATTGGAAAATTAAGTATTCAGTCCAAGCTGATGCTGATGCTGTTAGCAGTATCTATTAGCTCGATAATAGCGATCGCTTATATTGGTTATAGTAGCGGTCAACAAGCTCTTAGTCAAAGTATTTTTAATCAGTTAACTTCTCTTAGAGAATCAAAAGCCTATCAAATAGAAACCTATTTTAAAAATTTACGCTCTCAGGTACAAACTATTAGCGAGATGCCGAGCATCCCCAATACGATGAGAGAGTTTCAAGAAGCTTACCAAGAACTCAAACAACAACCTGTCAATCCAGAGTGGAATAACAAACTAAAAACCTATTACGAGCAAGAGTTTTTACCCAGATTGGCTAAAAATGTTAAAGGTACACCTTTACTTTTTTCTTATCTACCCAAAAGCAACACCGCTCGCTATTTACAGTATCACTACATAGCAAATAACAGTAACCCTGTAGGGCAAAAACAATTTTTACAAGACCCGATGGATGGTAGTAAATATAGTGAGATTAACCAAAGAATTCAATCTGTTTATCGCGACTTCGTTGACGAATTCGGCTACTATGATATGTTTCTGATTGATATCGATACAGGAGATATTGTTTATTCTGTAGATAAAGAAGCTGACTTTGCCACCAACATTTATGATGGACCATATCTTACCAGTGGTTTAGCTAGTGTAGTCCGAGAAATCCAGAAAAATCCCAGTCCTGGTTTTGTTGCTGTCAGTGATTTTGAGCCTTATCGAGCTTCCTATGCTGTACCTGCTGCTTTTATTGCTAGTCCCATTTTTGATGATTCAGGATTAATCGGGGTGCTGGCTTTTCAAATCTCTGTTGATGAAATTAACACGGTAATGACGGGGAATCAAAATTGGCAAAGAGATGGCTTGGGCGAGTCGGGAGAAACCTATTTAGTGGGTGAAGATCGTAAGATGCGAAGCACTTCGCGCTTTTTAATTGAAGATCCCAAAGGCTATTTACAAGCAATTACAAACTATGGTTTACCTCAAGAAGAAGTTGAACACATACGACAACTTGGCACTACCGTTTTTTACCAAGAAATCAAGACTGAAGCCGTCGAAGAAGCTCTATCAGGACAAACCGACACGAACATTGGAGAAGATTATCGAGGAGTTACCACTTTAAATGCTTACAGCCCTTTAGAAATCAATGGCTTAGATTGGGCGATAATTGCTCAAATCAATCGCAGTGAAGCCCTTGCTCCCATTTTACAATTTGGACGCAGAGTTTTATTTTCTACTAGTATTATAGTCTTACTGGTAACAGCGATCGCAGGTTTTTTCTCTCATCAATTTGTTCGTCCCATTCGTAAGTTAACTAAAGGTTTTAAACAAGTAGGTGCAGGGGAAACTGATGTCAAAGTCCAGGTAAAAGCAAAAGATGAATTTCGTCTGATGGCGCATTCTTTTAACGAAATGGTGGAGAATCTTCATCACCAACAGCAATTAGTTAAAGAAAGAGAAAAAGAAAACGAAAAATTACTCTTAAGTATTTTACCCGAACCAGTAGCTAATCGCTTGAAAGAAGGAGAAGAAGATATTGCCGATAGCTTTCCTAATGTAACAGTGTTATTCGCCGATTTATCGGGATTTACCGAATTATGTGATAATTTATCTGCTAATGAAATAGTGGCTTTTCTGAATGAATTAGTAATTGCTTTTGATGAAGCAGCAGAGCTTTATGGAGTAGAAAAAGTAAAAACTATTGGTAGTGGTTATATGGCAGTAAGTGGTTTATCTGTACCTCGTATTGACCATAATAAAAGGGTGGTAGATTTTGCCTTAGAAATGATTAGAATTTTACGTAGTTTTAACCGCGATCGTAATATTAATCTCAAAATTCGTATTGGTGTTAATTCAGGAGAAGTCGTAGCTGGTATTATCGGTAGAAGTAAATTTATCTACGATCTTTGGGGAGATACTGTTAATATTGCTCATCGTTTACAAGTTAGAGGCGCAGAAGATATGGTACAAGTCACAGAGGATGTTTATGCTCGCTTAACCGATGTTTATGAGTTTAAATCTATTTCTGATATAGAAATTCCAGGTAAGGGAACAATACCAACCTGGTCTGTTTCTCTGAATTAGCTTTTAGCTAAAACTTTATTAGTAATAACTAAAAGCTATCTTACTTGGCTTGACTAGAGTTTAGTTTGTTCCCCAAAATTCACTATTAACAGCGCACTTTATAATTTTAATTATTGAAGCATCAATATTAATACCAAATCCGTTTAGTAAAACCCCCAATAAATATTTAGTGTAGAGACGTATCATGATACGTCTCTACAAGGTTTAATGGTTTCATCTAAGTACCCAGACAGAATTAATTACACATTTAGCTTTCTCTATTGCCTATTACAAGCGTGCCTATTGCCTCCCTCAACTAGGAAATTAATTTTGTCCAACTGCTTATAAACTGGGTATGTAATTCGGATTTGGTATAAACGCTTTGTTTACTGTTTCTCAAAATATATAAAAGGTATTGTGAATGACCAACTCAGTAGAAAATTTAAACGTGGTGATATTGTCTTAGGCAAAGTCATTGAAATTGAGCCATCAAAAGCTTTAATTGAAATAGAAGGCTGTGAGCCAGTTCATATTATTAAAGAGGTTGCATCTACTCAAGAAATAGAATCAATTGAAGAGGTTTTGCAGCTTAATCAAACTTATGAGTTTTTAGTTGTAAGAGATTGTGGTGCTGAATATTATAATTATGACGAACTTTATCTTTCAATTGTTGACCTTGAGTCCTCAAGATCGAAAAAAAGACTAGAGCAGTTAGCCATAGAAAATGTAACGGTATATATCAAAGTTTTTCAAGCTTTCGAGTATGGAGTATCAGTTATAGTAGAGAATAAAAGCTTTATTATTTCTAATATTCATCTCAAAACCAAAACACCAAATCAAGAATTAGTTGGAACAACAATACCTTGTAAAGTAATCTTGATAAAGCAAGAAAATGATAACTATAATTATAATTATATAGTGGTTAGTCATTGTTGGGCAGTATCAGATAATAAGCATTGTACAAACAATCCAAACACTATTGATAGAGATAATACTTCGTTAATAGATAATTCAATTACTCAACAACCATATGCTTTTGGTGATGTAGTTGTCGGAAAAGTAATTAAAATAGAAAAAGATTATGCTTTCGTTGATGTTTCGGCAGAAAAACCTGCTTATGTTGCATTAAGAGATATTTCACTTCAAGCTAAATCTTGCGAAGAAGTTTTACATCTTAATTTAATTCGCGAATTTAGAATCTTGGTTATTTATCGAGATGGTTCTCATACTCTCGCTTTATCTCGTAGGGATATAGATTATGAAATAGGTTTAAAAAGAGTTGAACAAATGCAAGAAGAAGATGTAATATTTTACCCTCCATCAATCAAAGAAACTGGCAGAGGAAATGGGTATATAGTAAGGGTTGAAGGAGTAATAGCTTTTCTTCCTGCTAATCATCTAGGAAATAATATTACAGAAAAAGAGGTGTTAGAGAGAAAAATACCTTTACAATTTTTAGAATTTGACAAAGAGCGATCCAGAATAGTAGTTAGTAACCGAAAAGCTTTAGTTAAATTAAGATTAGAACAGCTTCAAGTTGGCAATCTAATAATAGGAAAAATACTTGCAATCAAAGAATATGGCTTATTTATTTATACAGATAATCTTGCTGTTTTGTTGCATATTTCTGAAGTTTCCCAAATTTCTATAAGCTCCGAAGATTTGAACAATATTTTTAAAGTTGATGATGAAATAAAAGCAATTGTTGTTTCTATGGATATCTACAAAGGGCGTGTTGCAGTTTCTACAAAAGAACTCGAAATAGAGCCAGGAAATATGCTCAAAGACCCACAATTAGTTTATAGAAATGCCGAAATAATGGCAGCAAAATATCGTAGTAAACTATAAAATTCACTGTGAATTGGAATACTTATTTTTAATAATTGGTGGGCAACATACCTATGTTGAAAAAGTTCGTATATTCTGGTTTTTTTGCCCACCCTACAAAGCTTGTTAAACTTAAGGTAAATCAGTACTTCCCCTTAAATAGCGATCGCATTCATGAGCCACACCGCGACCTTCGTTAAATGCCCAAACTACTAGGCTTATTTAATTTTGGGACATCTTGAAAATATAACAACTTGTCGTGGTTTCATTTGCGTTACAAGTAAAGCGATCGCTTGATTATTTTGGATTTTCTATGCACTAAAATATGGAAGCTAATCTAACTGTTTGGATGGAGTGATTGTGTAGATGAAAGTAAGTGTTTTTCTTAGTCATAACTCAAAAGACAAACCATTTGTTAAAGAACTTGCTAGAGATTTAGATAATCATGGAGTTAGATACTGGCTTGATGAGGCTGAAATTAAAGTCGGTGAGTCATTAATAGAAAAGATTAGAAGTGGCTTAGATGAAGTTGACTACGTAGCAGTTATTTTATCTCCCAATTCAATAGCATCATCTTGGGTTCAGCGAGAAATAGATGTAGCAATGAACCAAGAAATCTATGGCAAAAAAGTAAAAGTTCTTCCGATAATGTACCAAAAGTGTGAACTACCAGGGTTTCTACTTGGAAAGCTCTACGTTGATTTTACAGATGAGGCAAACTATGAAGATGCTTTTAAAAAGCTTGTAAATAGCATTGGTGTGGTCTTTAACCAGAGAGCTTTAGAAAGCAACATCACTGCTTCTAGTTTGCATGATGCTTTAGATAAAGCCGATCTTATTAATCTTGCCCTGTTTAGCAAGCCATTTCATAGACCATTTCAATATTTGGGAATGACAATTGCCAATGCAGCCCAAGAAGTTGATCGAGAACCAAACGAAGTAGGCAATATCATTGTAGATACTGATGATTGTCATATGGTACTGGAAGCTGAAGGAAATTTTATTCAATATGTTGATATCGAGATAAAGAAAACAGCCCCTCAATACCAAAATCGAGAATTTGATTCAGAACCAGTATTAGCTTCACTCAGTATCAATCCTGCTGAATTAGATTTGGTCAGAAAACAAACTCATTATCATACTTACTACGATCATCGGAAGAAATTGAAAATAAGTGTATCTTGTTTGTATGATGGTAGCCCGCTAAATGCTGGCTTTAGTTCTAAAAATTATGGTGCTTAATTGTAAGTCAATCTAAAATTGTCAATTGATTTTTCACCATTACCTCATAGATAGCCATCAAATTAGAATTATTAGGCTTGGTTGATTCATTTTTAAGGGGAATAACCAAGCTTTCTTCTGATCTTCTCTATTCGTTAACTTAAGGTAAATCTGTACTTCCCCTTAAATAGCGATCGCTTTTACGAGCCACTCCACAACCTTCGTTGAATGTCCCAACTACTAGGTTTATTTAATTTTGGGACATCTGGAAAATATTACAACTTGTCGTAGTGTTGATCGTGTTACAAAAAGTGCGATCTCTTATTCCCCTGATATAAAAAAACGAAAAAAAGCGATCGCATCTTGATTATTTACGCTCTATTTTTACTGATTTAGACTGGAAACAGCATGAAAATCTTAAGGGAAAGAATACTGCATGAATTTAACTGTGATTGATGGAGATTTACTGAATCAAGATGTTGAAGTCATAGTAAATCCGTGGAATAGAAATATAATTCCTTGGTGGTTACTGATTCCACAAGGAGTATCAGGAGCCATAAAAAAGCGAGGTGGCTATAAACCTTTTTTTGAGCTAGGGAAAAAAGGTGCGATACCTTTGGGAAATGCTGTTGAAACAAATGCAGGCAAACTGACCTATAAAGCAATCATTCATGTCGCTGGAATAAGTATGTTATGGATATCGTCTGAAAAATCGATCGAGAATTCCGTAATAAATGCGATGAAAATAGTAAAATCTCGCAATTATCAGTCTGTCGCTTTTCCATTAATAGGTGCAGGGACAGGTGGATCGAAACAAGAGAAAGTTCTCTCGCTAATGAAAACGACATTAAATCAGATTGATTATGAAGGAACAGTTTTAATAGTCAGGTACGCGAAGTCAAAAACCTAATAAGCCTACCCTGGGTAAATATGTACTATCTAGTAAATAGCGATCGCATTCACGAGCTACACCACGACCTTAGTTAAATTGGAATATTATTATTTAATGGTTTGGTGGGCAACAGACCTATTCTGAACAAGTTTGTCTATTCTTGTTATTTTTGCCCACCCTACTAAACTGCAAAAGTCAACTTAAGGCAAATCTGTACTTCCCATTAAAAAGCGATCGCATTCACGGGCTACTCCACGACCTTCGTTAAATGCCCAAACTACCAGACTTTGTCCGCGACGACAATCTCCTGCTGCGAACACACCAGGAATATTGGTAGTGTATTGTTCGTGTTCTGCTTTGATGTTATTGCGGGCATCTTTTTCTAGTCCCAAAGCATCTAGGAGGGGTTGTTCTGGGCTGAGAAATCCCATTGCTAAGAGAACTAATTGGGCGGGTACAATTTTTTCTGTGCCAGCAATTGGTTGGGGTGTAAAACGACCATTGGCATCCCTTTCCCATTGTATTTGCACGGTATGGACGGCTTTGACTTGTCCTTGTTTATCTCCTTCAAACTTGGTTGCAGTAGTGAGATAGCCACGAGGATCGTCACCAAATTGGGCAGCAGCTTCTTCTTGTCCGTAATCAAGACGGTAAACTTTAGGCCACTCTGGCCAAGGATTATTGGGAGCGCGCTCTAAGGGGGGTTGGGGCATAATTTCTAGTTGCACTAAACTACGACAACCGTGACGCACTGATGTTCCAACGCAGTCAGTTCCAGTATCACCACCACCAATAATTACCACGTCTTTATCTTTGGCAGAGATATTAGTCTCATCCTGGTTGAGAATTGCTTGAGTATTGGCAGTGAGGAATTCCATAGCAAAGTGAATGCCCTTGAGGGAACGACCTTCGATGGGTAAATCTCTGGGTTTGGTTGAACCAGTACAAAGTATTACTGAATCATATTCCTTAAGTAACTGTTCGGCAGATATATCTTTTCCAATTTCGGTATTACAGGTAAATGTTACCCCTTCTGCTTCTAATAGCTTAATGCGACGCATCACAATCTCTTGCTTATCCAGCTTCATGTTGGGAATGCCATACATCAGCAGTCCTCCTGGTCGATCCGCCCGTTCAAATACTGTCACCCAATGACCTGCTTTGTTGAGTTGAGCAGCAGCAGACAGTCCAGCAGGGCCAGAACCAACGACAGCAACCTTTCTCCCTGTTCGTTTTTGTGGTGGTTCAGGGTTTACCCAACCTGATTCCCAACCTTTTTCGATAATTGAATATTCAATATTTTTAATGGTTACTGGGGGGTTGTGAATCCCTAGAACACAAGAACCCTCGCAGGGTGCGGGACAGACGCGACCAGTAAACTCTGGGAAATTATTGGTTTTGTGCAAGCGATCTAGTGCTTCGCGCCAAAGTCCCCGATAAATCAGGTCGTTCCACTCTGGAATTAGGTTATTAATTGGGCAACCACTCGCCATACCGCTAATGTTGATGCCAGTATGACAAAAGGGCGTACCGCAGTCCATACACCTAGCAGCCTGGGTTTTAAGGTTATCCTCTGGCATGGGTAAATGGAATTCATCCCAGTTACGAATGCGATCGCGGGGAGCTAGTTCGGAAGGTTCTTCGCGCAGATATTCAATAAAGCCTGTTGGTTTTCCCATAGTTTTTTATAAAAGGATGAATGATAAATTATGAATTATGAGGAAGTTGGGGTGTAGGGATATAGGGGAGAAGGGGGTTAGGGAAATAAGGAGTAGCAAATAATACTTATTACTTATTACTTATTACTTATTACTTTATCCCTCATCCCTCATCCCTCATCCCTCACTTTAGCTTCCGCTAATACGGGCAGCATCACGAGCGTTGGCTTCAAAGGCAGCAGTTAGGGCATCGTCTCCGCTTAAACCTTCAGCGATCGCTTTTTTGATGGCTTGCAGCACACGTTTGTAGTCTCTGGGCATTACTTTGACAAATTTTGCTGCCATTTCTTCCCAGTTAGCCAACACTTTAGTTGCTTTCTGACTGCTGGTATAATCTGCGTGTTTTTGAATCATTTGGTAAATAGTTTCTAAATCTTCTTCATCCAAAGATTCAATGTCTGCCATTTGAGTATTACAACGGGTTGCAAAGTCACCTTTCTCATCGAGAATGTATGCCACTCCGCCACTCATTCCCGCAGCAAAGTTACGCCCAGTTGACCCTAGAATTACAACTTTACCACCAGTCATATATTCACAACCATGATCGCCGATGGCTTCCACTACAGCATTAACCCCAGAGTTGCGGACGCAGAATCGTTCTCCAGCGACACCATTGATATAAGCTTCACCACCAGTTGCGCCATAAAATGCCACGTTACCGATAATAATATTTTCTTCGGGGACAAAAGTAGAACCTTTGGAAGGATAAACAATTATTTTGCCACCGCTCAAACCTTTGCCTAGATAATCGTTGGCATCACCTTCTAATTCTAAAGTTACGCCCTTGGGTACGAATGCCCCAAAACTTTGTCCCGCACTACCTTGAAAATGGAGATGTACGGTATCTTCTGGTAAACCTTGCCAGTGGCGTTTACTGATTTCATTGCCTAGAATCGTACCAACTACCCGATTAATATTTCTAATGGGCAGGGTAGCTTTAACTTTTTCTCCCTTTTCAATTGCTGGTTTGCAGAGATCGAGTAACACATTCAGATCTAAGGATTTACCTAGCCCGTGATCTTGGGGAATCTGGCAATAGCGACCGACTTCCGCTCCTACTTCGGGTTGGTAAAGGATTTTTGAGAGATCGATACCTTTGGCTTTCCAATGATCTACTGCTTTCCTGGCTTCTAAGATATCAGTACGCCCTACCATTTCATTGAGGGTACGGAAGCCCAAACTTGCCATAATTTCCCGCACTTCCTGGGCAATAAACTTCATAAAGTTGACCGTATATTCGGGATCGCCGATGAAGTTTTTGCGTAACTCTGGGTTTTGAGTAGCAACTCCTGCGGGACAGGTGTTCATGTGGCAGACGCGCATCATGATACAGCCAAGGGTAACTAAGGGGGCGGTGGAAAAACCAAATTCCTCAGCACCAAGAATAGTAGCGATCGCCACATCACGACCAGTTTTCATTTGACCGTCGGTTTCTACGGCAATTCTGCTACGGAGGTTATTTAAGACCAAGGTTTGATGGGTTTCTGCTAAACCAAGTTCCCAAGGTAATCCTGCGTGTTTAATTGAGGTTTGGGGAGATGCTCCCGTACCACCGTCAAAACCAGAGATCAACACTACATCAGCATGGGCTTTAGCTACCCCAGCAGCGATCGTTCCTACCCCTACTTCCGAGACTAATTTAACGCTGATCCGCGCTTCTCTGTTGGCATTTTTCAGATCGTGGATTAACTCGGCTAAATCTTCAATGGAGTAAATATCGTGGTGAGGTGGGGGAGAAATTAAACCTACTCCTGGGGTAGAGTGACGCACCTTGGCAATCCAAGGATAAACTTTTTTCCCTGGTAATTGTCCTCCTTCACCTGGTTTTGCCCCCTGTGCCATTTTGATCTGGAGTTCTTTGGCTTGGGATAAATACAAACTGGTAACGCCGAAACGACCTGATGCTACTTGTTTAATAGCACTGTTTTTCGAGTCACCCCGATCGTTTGTCCAGGTGTAGCGTTCTGGATCTTCTCCTCCTTCCCCTGTGTTAGATTTCCCGCCAATACGATTCATGGCGATCGCTAAAGATTCATGAGCTTCTTTAGAAATTGAGCCGTAACTCATCGCTCCCGTCTTAAACCGCTTCATAATCGCTTCTACTGGCTCTACTTCTTCCAGGGGAATTGGTTCGCGGTCTTTATATTCCAGCAATCCCCGCAGAGTAAAGTGTTGCTGATTCTGCTCGTTTACTAGCTTGGCGTACTGCTTGTAAAGTTCGTAATTACCTGTTCTGACTGCTTGTTGCAAAGTGTGAATGGTTTGAGGACTAAACAAATGTGCCTCTCCGTCTTTGCGCCATTGGTATTCTCCTCCAGCATCCAGGGTATGTCCGTTAACTTCTCGTTCGGGAAAAGCATGAGCGTGACGTAAAATAGTTTCTTTGGCGATCGCTTCTAAATCTACTCCTTCAATCCTCGATGCTGTCCAGGTGAAATAGCGGTCTATTACTGAGTGATTCAGTCCAATCGCTTCAAAAATTTGCGCTCCCCGATAACTTTGAAGTGTGGAAATACCAATCTTAGAAGCAATCTTAATTGTTCCTTTGGTTACTGCTTTGATGTAGTTCTTGCAAGCAGTTTGATAGTCTACATCAGCCAGTATTCCCTGACCCATCATGTCCTCTATAGTGGCAAAAGCGAGATAGGGATTAATCGCACCGCAACCATAGCCCAGCAAGACTGCATAATGATGTACTTCCCTTGGTTCGCCCGATTCTAAGACAATGCCCACTCTAGTACGAGTACCTTGACGAATTAAGTGGTGATGTAACCCCGCAACCGCTAGCAAAGCAGGAATAGGAGCGTTATCTTTATTTATACCGCGATCGCTCAAGATAATTACACTTGTTCCTTCGGAGATCGCTTTATCTACCTCAGTACAAATATTCGTGATTGCTGCTTCTAAACCCTGTACTCCTTCTTTGGGGTTAAATAAAATGGGTAGGGTAAGAGACTGAAAATCCCCGTCTAAGTTTTTCAGCTTTGCCAATTCTGCATTGCTAATTACAGGTGTTTTTAATTTAATTAGATGGCAACTTTCGGGTTGAGGATCGAGTAAGTTACGTTCTGAACCAATAGTGGTTACTGGAGAGGTAACAATTGCTTCCCTAATTGAATCTATGGGGGGATTAGTTACTTGAGCAAATAGTTGTTGGAAATAATCATAAAGTAACTTGGGACGATCTGAAAGTACTGCTAAGGGTGTATCCGTACCCATCGAACCAAGTGCCTCTACTCCATTAAGGGCCATTGGTTTGAGTAACATCCGCAGTTCTTCAAAAGTATAACCAAAGGTCATCTGTTGCTGAATAGTCGTAGTTAGTTCTGTTGAAGAAATAGGTAACAATTCATCGGCTACTTTGGGTTCTGGTAAAGATGCCAAATCTACCAAATAGCGATCCAACCACTCCCGATAAGGATGTTCGTTAATAATTGCTTGCTTAATCTCTTCGTCAGCAACAATACGTCCCTCTTCCATATTCACCAAGAACATCTTGCCAGGCTCTAAACGCCCTTTAGATTCTACGTTTTCTGGCGCAACTTCCAGCACTCCTGCTTCTGATGCCATAATTACCAGGTCATCTTTGGTAACGTAATAACGAGAAGGACGTAAACCATTGCGATCGAGCACTGCTCCTACCATTGTCCCATCAGTAAAGGCGATGGAAGCAGGTCCATCCCAAGGTTCCATCAAACAAGAATGATATTCATAAAAAGCCTTTTGCTCATCACTCATAGATTCGTGTGCCGTCCAAGGTTCGGGGATCATCATCATAACTGCGTGGGGAAGCGATCGCCCTGCCAAGACCAATAGTTCTAAAGTATTATCAAAAATACTGGAATCACTGCCATCGATATTAATTAAATTTTGCACCTTCTTCATATCATCGCCAAATAGCTCCGATTCCAACAATGATTGCCGAGCGTGCATCCAGTTAATGTTGCCCCGTAAGGTATTAATTTCCCCGTTGTGAGCAATGTAGCGATAGGGATGGGATCTTTCCCAACTAGGAAACGTGTTAGTGCTAAAGCGCGAATGTACCAGAGCTAAAGCACTTTCTAAGTCGCGATCGTGGAGTTCGGGATAATATTCTCCTACCTGCATCGGCATCAGCATCCCTTTATAAACAATTGTTCGACAGGAGACACTGGACTCATACCAAAACGAATCCCCCAACTGTTTGCGAATCGCTTTATGAGAACGCTTGCGAATCACGAAGAGTTTTCGTTCAAAGGCTGCTTCATCTAAATCGGCAGAGCGTTGGATAAACACCTGCTGCATAAAAGGCTCGCTCGATTGAGCGGTGTGTCCCAAAGTTGAATCATCGGTAGGCACGTCACGCCAACCCAAAACTTTTTGTCCTTCTTCGGCGACAATTGTTTCAAATACCCTTCTTCCCTTCTCTCTCATCGACGACTCTGGAGAAGAGTAGATCATGCCGACACCATACTGTCCTACTTCTGGTAAATTAATACTTTCCTGGGCAGCCACCTTCTTCATAAACCTATGGGGTATTTGCATCAAGATACCAGCCCCATCACCTGTATTCGTCTCAGCACCACAAGCACCACGATGTTCGAGATTACTTAAAATCGTCAAAGCCTGTTCCACAAGCTCATGAGATTTCTTCCCATTCATATGGACGATAAATCCCACACCGCAGGCATCATGCTCGAAGCGAGGATCGTATAGACCCTGTTGGGCTGGAGGTTGGTGATGATTCATTTTAATAAACTAAATAATGTTGGCAAAGACAGATGAAATGGTGTTTAGCTAGTGGTATTTGAGGTTTAAACCTGTTGGCTTTAGCTAATTACTGTAATTTTACCGAGAGAGCTTAAGGATTCAGATTTTTTAAGGAAATGATCATAATCAAATGGTGTTGTTCAAGCCAAGGTTGCACTTTGGCAGAAAATTATTCTGACTTTTCTTCTTTATTCCTTTAATCTAATTTTTTTTCTTTCATCTCAATATAGACACGACAATATAGTAGGCATTGCATAACTTACAATGTTTAGTCTAGACGTGCTACTAAGCAGTCGGATAAAATTAATTTCCTAGTTGAGAGAGGCAATAGGCACGCTTGTAATAGGCAATAGAGAAAGCTAAATGTGTAATTAATTCTGTCTGGGTACTTACCTTGATATAATTTTATGCTACTAAAAAACAAGAGCGCGTACTGATGATTTAAAACTGTCGCAATATGGAAGATACTAATCAAAATAAGCCAAGTAATAAAGTAATATTAGAACCAGAAAGAGCTAGAGCTTTGATTATTACTTTAGCTTTAGGAATAGTTATTTGTACTGGATTAATTATTTATTCTTTAATTACTCACAATGCTGCTTTTAACTTTTTAGATAGTTCTCTTTTTAAACCTAGACTACTGTGGTTAGGTTTTGTCGGAATGATTCTATTTTTTGAAAGTTATCTATTTTTTATGATTAGCATTACTATTTTTGAATCCTTACCAGAAAAAGAAGATACGGGAAAAATAACAGCTATTATTGGAATATTATTGCTTTCGGTAATATTTTTTGTCTTATTTTTTAGTTACGATCTTGAAAATGAGTGGAGGCATTACGTAGGTTTAATCGTTACAATGACTGGTGCTATTATGACGCTTTTTAAACAAATAATTCAGCATAAATTTCCTAAAATTGCCAAAATATGGAGTTGGACAGGAGCGATATCTGTGTTTACAGGACTTCTACTTTTAGCATTTTCATTTGATTCTTAAAAATCAATAATTATGGAACAATCTCTTTGGCAAAAACCATCTTTTTTTTGGGGATTAGGTTTAATTATAATTTTTCCTTTACTAACAGTAGTTTTAGAAGAAATTACAATTGCTTTGGAAAAGCATCATAGTTATGTTGCTGCTACTTTACAAATTATTCGTAACCTAGTATTGCCAAGTTTTGCAATCTTTATTTTACTGAATAAAGTATTAGAAATTTCCGCCGATAGCTCCTCAGTACAAATCATACAAACTATAGTAGGAGTGTGTACAATTCATGCCTTGTTAACTTTACTAAATGGATTACTATTTGGTTCGGCAAAAGTAGGAACATGGCAAGCTAACACACCAAAACTATTTCGCGATTTAATTCGTTTCTTTTTAATTTTAATTGGTACGGCTATCGTACTCTCTGTAGTCTGGAAAGCAGACCTGGGGGGGGTAATTACCGCTTTAGGTGTCAGTTCAATTGTTCTTGGGTTAGCTTTACAAGATACTTTAGGTAATTTATTTTCGGGTATTACTTTACTGTTTGAGCGTCCTTTTAATTTAGGGGATTGGTTAGAATTTAATGGCACTAAAGGAAAAGTTATAGAAATCAATTGGCGTTCTGTTCATTTACTGACTAGAGAACTAGAACTATTAGTAATTCCCAATGCTATTTTGGCAAAAGAAATTATTCGTAATTATCGCCTTCCTCAAAAACTTCACGTCGAACCAGTAGATATTGGTTTTTCTTATAGCGATCCTCCTAATAAAGTCAAAAGAGTCCTTAAAGAAACAGCTTTAGCAACCAAAGGAGTGCTAGAAAAACCAGAGCCAGTTATACAAACTATTAACTATAATGATTTTTCTATTGATTATCGAGTCAGATTATTCTTAGCTGATTATGACAAAGTACCACAAATTAGAGATGAATTTGTCACTCGTATTTGGTATGCTGCCAATAGAAATAATCTCAATATTCCCTTTCCTATTCGCACTGTCTATCATGAACCACCAGTAAAGTCTAAGCAAGAAGAAATACTTTTACAATTTGTAGAGTATTTACAAACATTTCCTAGTTTTATTTATTTAGAAAATTATCATCTAGAAAAATTAGCTAAAAATGCAATTTTAAAACATTTTGGAGTAGGTGAAATTGCTATTAATCGGCAAAATGTTCAACGTAATCTTTATTTAATTATTGCAGGAAGAGCTAAAATTTCTGTACTAAACAATTTAGGTAAAGAAAAAGAAATTGCTCGAATAGCTCGTGGAGAATTTTTTGGAGAAATGTCTTTGATTTCTAATAGCTCTAGCTTGATATCTGTAACTGCGATTGAGGATTTAGAGGTCTTAATTTTAAAAACAGAAACAGTACAAGATATCTTAGAGCTTGTTCCTCGTTTATCAAGGGAAATTGGGGAAGTGATTGAAACTCGTCGCCGAGCAATTCGTATTGCGAAAAAAGATAGTAATTAAATCAGAAGTCAGTGGTAATATTTTAATTCATTTAAGCTACTAAACTTTAATTTAATATTCGCTAAAAATTCGATTCTTTAGCTGTCCGATCACTGACTAACCTCTTTGGCGGATTTTTTTCCAGAGATTTGAGTACTCATTTTTAGTTTCTGGGGAAAGGGGAGAAAGGAATTCACTATTATTAAAAGTTGCCAGGGTAGATTTTAAAACAGGGCTGTTTTCTAAGTTTGGAGCTAAGTCTTGCATACCTTGTTCCTGCGATTTAGTTGAAATCGGAGAGATAGCATTAGTAAAAAGCAATATTTGCTTTGCCGATTTGGATTCCCAACAAAAATCCATCCAATTAGCTCTGATAGAAGCAATTTGTTCGTTACTGGAAGTATCATCTCCTAAATTGGGCTGTACCCATAAATCAGCCCAAAGAGAAGTTCCTGAAGCGGGAACAGCAACAGCAATATTAGAGTAGCGTTTGGTAATAGCTAAAACATCCGTAGACCAGCCTACAGCTAACCAAGTATCACCCAAAGCTAGGGGTTGCAAATATTTATCGGAACTATAAAACTTAACCTGTTGTTGCAATTGTTGTAATTCTGTTTCTAAATTAGGAATTTGACTTAGATTATTAGTGTTATAAGAATGCCCTAATTTTTTTAAAGTTAAACCAATTACTTCTCGATAGTCATCCAATAGAGAAATACGCCCTCGTAACTCCTCACGCCATAAGTCTGACCAATCTGTAGGAGTCCAAGCTATTTTATCTTTACGATAGGCAATTACCGTATTACCCCAACGATAGGGCGCACCATACACTTCTCCTTGAGCATTGAGATTACCTTCACGATCGCGCTTAACTAAATTTTGCCATCTAGTTGGTAAACTAGACCAGCCCTCTAATTTACTGGTATCTAGGGGTTGAACTAGCTGGTCAGCGATCGCTTTTTGCAGCCAAGAGTCACCCAGAGTAACTATACTAGCTTGCTGAGGGTTATTTCTACCGATGATAGGTAAAGAATCAATCACAGATTGCTCTTGTTCATCTGGTTTTTGCCAAGCTTCGAGTAAGTCAAAGATTGCTTGTAGATTAACTTCGGGTATCAGTTTTATTTGACCCGTTTGGGCAATAATTTTCTGAAAATCGCCTAGCAATTGAGGTGGAATTGAATCTTGTAGGAAAGTTACATCTAAAGTATTTTGAGAGCCACTACAACCAGACAACATACCAGCAGTAGCAGCTAGAGATGTTAGTAAAAAAGTACGGCGATTCAGCATTCTATCAAGGATGAGGTATGAAGTATGAAGTATGAGGGATGAAGTATGAAGTCGTGATGTCAGTCGTCAGAAGTAGCAAGTAATCAACAACTAACAACCAGAAGTGCGACCCCGCGTCGACGAAAGGCGCTCTGGGTAGCGCACTTCCCGAAGGGCAACCAACAACCAGCAACCAGCAAATAACCACTAACCACTAACCACTAACCACCAAACACTAACTAAGGAGATAATCTGGCAATTTTCCAGGTGTTATCTTGTTGTAAATGATAGACTAAGCGGTCATGAAGGCGACTGGGACGACCTTGCCAGAACTCGATAGTTTGAGGAATTACGCGAAAACCACCCCAATGAGAAGGACGAGAAATAATTTGGACATCCGCATACTGTTTTTCTAATTCTTGCTGTCTCTTCTCTAGAATTTCGCGATTATCGATTACTTGACTTTGATTAGATGTCCAAGCACCAATTTGAGAACCTAAAGGACGAGAATGAAAATAAGCATCAGATTCTTCGTCGCTAATTTTTACGACTTTGCCTTCTATTCTGACCTGTCGCTCCAGCTTATCCCACAAAAATACTAAAGCAGCCCAAGGATTAGCTATCAACTGTTGCCCTTTGGCACTTTCGTAATTAGTGTAAAAGACAAAACCCCTCTCATCATAACCTTTAAGTAAGACAATTCTAGCTGTAGGCTTGCCATCAGGGGAGGCAGTTGCTAAAGTCATGGCGTTTGGTTCGATAAAGTCTGCCTTTAATGCCTCTTGAAACCAGGATGCAAACTGTTTGATAGGATTGGCATTAATTTCTGCTTCTAATAAACCCGCAAAGGTGTAATTTTGGCGTAAATCTGCTACTTTTCGATCCATATTTACTATACTTTTAGGCAATAAAGTCTAAATTTACTTATTCTCAATATATTTATTGATATTGTGACTGATGGCAATCATTCCTGCACAAATCGCGATCGCAAATTTAATAGATTCTGCGGAAAAAGGAGATATCGATCCTTGGGATGTTCCTGTAATTGAAGTGATCGACCGCTTCTTGCAAGAACTCGGATTGATGGAAACGACAGAATTATCAACCACTGAAGCCAATCTTCCTCAATCTGGACAAGCCTTTTTATGGGCATCAATGCTGGTGTTACTCAAAGCTGATACCTTACAATTGCTACAAGAAATTTATCAAGAAGAAGAAACAGACACCGAGTTTTTGGAAGAATTAACTCTGGACGATCTTGAGCAATCACCTTCCTTACCACCTTTTTTAGAACGTCATTTGCGCCGTCGTACTTCTGTTCCTCCCAAAGGAAAACGTAAAGTAACGTTACAAGAGTTGATAGAACAGTTAGAACAAATTGCAGCCGAAATTGAAGCTACAACTACAGGAACGCCAAAACCCAAGCGTTCTAGTACTTCCAGACGGGCTGCCATGAAAGCGATCGCTAATTTAGCACACAATGAAAACTTAACCGAGTTAGCAATCCAACTAGAAAACTTTTTAGCTCTTAAATTTCCTCAGCTATCTGCTAGCCAAGATTTTCTCAATTGGGAACATCTTTTGAGCCATTGGCATCAAGATCGACCAGCAGACTGGAAGCAACATCAACATACAGAAAATCAAGATCGTGCAGGAATTTTTTGGGCATTATTGTTACTATCTGCTCAATCTAAAGTAGAGTTATCCCAAGAAGAATTTTATCAAGATCTCAGTATTAGACCAATTGTGAGTCTTTAAAATCAAGAAATAGTTAAGATAAAAGTGATTAAGCCCAATAATAATCTCAGTCAAAATGCTGAATTTTCAATATGGTATTCAGGAATATTTCATCGGGGTAATATTGTTGGTAGACTAAAAGAATTAAAAATTTTAACTTGCGTTCGGTTGAGGAGAAGCTTGAATGAAAGCCATGATCTTGGCAGCCGGTAAAGGTACTCGTGTTCGCCCAATTACCTATACTATACCCAAACCCCTAATTCCTATTTTGCAAAAGCCAGTAATGGAGTTTCTTTTAGAACTTCTCAAACAACATGGCTTCGATCAGATTATGGTTAATGTCAGCCACCTCGCTGAAGAAATAGAAAGCTATTTTCGTGATGGTCAAGGTTTTGGGGTAAGTATTGGTTACTCGTTTGAAGGAAAAATCATTGAAGGAAAACTGGTAGGGGAAGCTGTAGGCTCTGCTGGCGGACTCAAAAAAATACAAGAGTTTAATGCTTTTTTTGATGATACCTTTATTGTTCTTTGCGGAGATGCCCTAATTGACTTAGACTTAACCGCAGCCGTTAAATGGCACAAAGAAAAAGGAGCAATTGCTACTATTGTTACTAAATCAGTACCAAAAGAAGATGTTCCTAGTTATGGTGTAGTAGTTACTGACGATGACAGTAAAGTTCAATCTTTCCAAGAAAAACCTGCTGTAGAAGAAGCTCTAAGCACCGAAATTAATACAGGGATTTACATCTTTGAGCCAGAAATTTTTGACTACATTCCTCCCCATCAAGAATATGATATTGGTGGCGAACTATTCCCCAAATTGGTGGCAAAAAACGCGCCCTTTTATGCCGTATCAATGGATTTTGAATGGGTAGATATTGGTAAAGTTCCTGACTATTGGCACGCTATTCGTAGTGTACTTCGAGGAGAAGTCAAAAATGTCAAAATACCAGGCTCAGAAGTTAAACCAGGCATTTACACTGGTTTGAATGTAGCAGTTAATTGGGATAAAGTTAATATCCAAGGGCCCGTCTATATCGGTGGTATGACCAAAATTGAAGACGGAGCAACTATTATTGGCCCGACGATGATTGGCCCTAACTGCTGGATTTGTAGCGATTCCACCATAGATAATAGTGTAATTTTCGAGTATTCTCGTTTAGGTAAAGGAGTTTTTTTAGTCAATAAGCTAGTCTTTGGTCGTTACTGTGTAGATAAAGATGGAGTAGCTATTGATTTGCAAGCTGCTGCTTTGGATTGGCTGATTACCGATGCTCGTCAAGAACCTCCAGAAGAAGCAGAACACGAAATTGCTATTAAAGATTTTCGTGAAGAAGCACAAAATAAGAGTTAATAGTTAATCAATTGTTTTTTTGGTTGTTTGCGTTTTTAATTGGCGATTCTAAATCGGGAAATTTTTACAAGACATGAGATTTAATGTAGGGGTTTGGCAATGCTAAACCCCTACTGTTGTATTCTTTTTGCTTGATTAATTTATCGGAAATATCTAAATGTTCGCTACAGATCGGTAAATGAGTACAAACAATAATTTTTTCTACATCTTGTCTTACAAAACCTATGCATAGTTAGTATATGATTCTCTGTCAACACGGGAGTGGAATCTGCTCTTTGACCAAGAGCATTTCCTCCCGTCATACTTCAAATTAACTATTAGCGATGAATCATCAACTGGAAGAATTATTAAACCTAGCTCAAGCTCAAGGTGCTAGTCATAGTGAAGTTTATCAGGTACAGTCTCAATCTCGTCCTGTTTTTTTTGAAGGAAATCGTCTCAAGCAGTTAGAAAATTCTCAATCAACAGGTACAGCACTAAGATTGTGGTATCAAGGATGTCCAGGGGTTGCAGTAGCTTACGGAGAAATTAAACCCCAAATTCTCGTAGGTAAGGCGATCGCTATTTCCCAACTTAATACCCCAGAAAACATCGATTTAACCCCTGCTAGAACAGAGATTCACCCTAATAGCGGTCAAAGTTTAACTGTGGAGGAGTTAATCTCTATCGGTCAAGATGCCATTGCCAAAATTCGCGATTTGTATCCTGAAACTATCTGTAGTGCGGAATTTGATTGTGAAACCGAAGCCACAATTCTAGTTAATTCTCAAGGACTCCATTGTGAATATACAGATACTACTCTAAGTTATTATCTGGGAGTGGAGTTAGTTAAAGATGAAGATTTTTTAGGGATTTACGATGGGGAAGACAGCAAAAATTCCTTAAAATGCGATCGCGCAATTGCCGATATCGAACAACGTTTAGCTTGGGCGGAAACTAACACTAATACCCCCGCAGGAAAATTCCCCGTACTTTTTACGGCTAATGCAGCTACTTTACTCTGGGATACTGTAGTGTCTGCTTTAAACGGCAAAAGAGTCAGAGAAAATTCTTCTCCTTGGAGTAGCTATCAAGATAAAATGGTGGCTTCTCCTTTGTTAACTATTTCTCAAAAGCCAGAGCGAGAACCCTATAGTTGTCCTTTTGATGATGAAGGAACACCCACTAAAACTTTAAATCTAATTACCGCAGGTCAGTTAAATAATTTTTATTGCGATCGCACTATCGCTAAAGAATTGGGGATTCCACCCACAGGAAACGGCTTTCGTCCCGATCTCGGTAGCTATCCTACTCCTTCTTTAACCAATCTGATTGTCGAACCTGGTGATAGCTCGTTAACTCAATTAATCGCTCAACTAGATAATGGGATTATCGTAGACCAAATTTTAGGGGGAGGCGCAGATATTTCAGGGGATTTTTCGGTTAATGTCGAGCTTGGCTATCGAGTCAGTGGTGGTGAAGTGGTAGGTAGAATTAAAGATACTGCTATCTCTGGTAATGTTTACAATATAATTCAACAAATAGTCACTTTAGGAAACGATGTGCTTTGGAATGGCTCTTGCAATACTCCTTCTTTGATTGTGGAAGGTTTATCTGTCGTTAGCTAAGTAGGTTAATTTAATTATTCGTAGTAGGCGGATTCATAAATGCGCGAAAAATCAAAAATAATTTATTTGTTGAATCCTCCGACTTCGCAGCAGAGGTATTACTCATTACTTATTACTCATTACTCATTACTCGTGAAGAGTGTTTTTTGAGCCAACTTAACAGCAATTGATTAGTCCTATCTGGTTGTTCGAGCATCAACCAATGTCCTGCTTGTTCGATACTAATGTATTGCCACTCCTGTGAAATGTATTTACCAGAGTTTTTCATCTGTGACTCCCAGAGAAATTCGTCTCTTTCACTCCAAATACCCAAAGTTGGCACATTAATAAGCTTAGGTTCTGGTAATTGTCCAGTTGAAGCAGCTAATAGATATTCGGGAACTGGATTAGCTTTTTCAATTCTTTGCATATTTTTCCACATTGCTGATTTTAACGCGTTTTCGACAATGCGATCGCCATAAGGATGGGAACGTAAAACTTCGCGAAATAAATAACCATTATTAGCAAGATAGAGTTGGGGAGCAATATCTTGAATGTTCAGAAAGTAAACCCATTGAAGTTGTAAATTTTCTAGGGATATAGTTAAAAACTCGGCTAAATGTCCCACTGACATTGCTGTGTAAGTATTTAATAATTCGGTATCAGTAGCCAATTGCCAACCCAAAACAGCACCATAATCATGAGCAATACAATGAACTTTATTGAGATTGAGTTTTTCGAGTAGAGTTACTAAATCTTTCACTAAATTAGTTAGCTGATATCTTTCTATTTCTGGTGGTGCTTCACTCAATCCATAGCCTGGTAAATCTGGACATATAACCCTGTAACCAGCCTCAATCAAAGCGGGTATTTGCTGATGCCAAACTGTGCCATCATCTGGCCAACCATGAAGCAAGAGTACAGTTTCTTCGCCTTGTTGAGAGTCTCGGAGATAATATTGAACTCCGTTTAATTGAAGCCTACTTGTGTGTAAATTATCCAACATTATTTTTCGTGAATCAATTAATTTGTCTATTTGAGAAATTAACCGAATACACTAACTAAGTTCTTGTCTTTTCTTGCGATAGAGTTTTAATCTAGAACACATTCTTGTCAACTAAGCCGAAACTTTTGGGGAGAGATGCCCACAATACGCCTAAAATGGCGACTGAGATGACTTTGATGAGCAAAACCGCAAGATAAAGCTATTTCCACAGTTGTCAGATCGGAATGTTTGAGTAATTGTTTGGCTCTTTCGATTCTGCGTCTGATGATGTATTGATGAGGTGGAATTTGAATAACTTGTTTGAATAAATGACAAAAATAAAATTTACTAATTCCTGCAATTTTGGCTAAATCTTCCAATCGAATGTCTGTATCGAGATGAGCTTCAATAAAATCTAAAACTTCTTGTTGTTTTTTACGAGAGAAAGCTGCTAAATCTGGTTTTTTCAGAGGAACAACCGAGAAACTCTTGACTAAATGAATTGCTAAAGATGTGCCGAATGATTCTCCATACAGTCTTCCTGCTGGACATTTTGCTACCAAATCTGCTTTTAAAGCTTGAACAATAGCTTGAATAGTGGGGTCAAATACCTGCCATTGAGGTCTTAACTCTAAGCGATCGCGCATTACTGCCGAAGGCAGACCGCTATTAGACATTTGTTGCGCTATTCGAGTAAATAATTCTGACTCGAAGGTCATTACTGTAAAGCTCAACGGCTGTTCCCACCTTGTCCAGTGAGTTGTCTTAGCTGGACAAAAACAGATTTCTCCTTCTTGAAGACGATGGGAAAAATGTTGCTCTCCCAGACAACGATGATGATCTGATTCCCCACCAGCATCAATAATTTCTAGAGCGTGTTGATGAAAGGTAGATTGGGGAGTTTCGCAACCAGGATATCGATCGTAATAAGCCAAAAAGAAATTTTCCCAGCCAGCTTGATGACTGGAAAACTTAGGGACAGAGGGCAAAATTTCCGTGAAAGCCTCTGCTCGATTTAGGTCAATACTTCTATCACTCATAAATGGGATAGTCTAGTTTGAAAGCACGGTGGAAAACAAATGTCATAATGACTGATGCAATTATCTAGTGAAACTCGATTGCTGACTTAATCAAAATGTCCACAAACATAATATTTTTATCTTTATAGCTGAAGTCTTCTAGACTAAAACTCTTGTATCTCTTCTTGATTTTTACAAATATATCTTAGACTACATTCGTATGAACTATCCAATGTAGAACTCAGGACAATACGAAATGTCCGAGTTTAATAGACCTGTTGGGAAACAATCCTTGAAATTAACTAAAATCTTTTATCTATAAAGCTTTCAGTTTTTGTAAAAACCAAATAGCTAAAATCCTTTCTGTAAAAACGTTTTAGAGAATATAGGCTCTTATTTCCAGACAACTCTAATATCGAAGTCAACTTTAGTGACGGAAACCTAACTGTTTTTCAGCAAGCAGTTTTTACAGATGCAGCCGAACGTTGGAGTGAAATTATTGTCGAAGATTTACCTGATGTCGGAAAAGTAGACGATTCGACAATTTATTGATTGATGAATTAATAGCAGATTGACTTCAATTTCGGCAATGCTATTAAATTTTCCTGTTCTTTGTAAGTGGAATTTAAATAGTACAAAGTAAAATTTCAGCGAACTCTTAAACAATTAGGAACACATCCTCTTCTCATTTATTCGTCTGACTAGGAGATTCAGAAATGGCAATAGACATTCAACAAATTAGAAATGCGGGAATATCGCAGCGAGCTACAGATTATATTAATAATCTAAATGCAGATCGGAAGGAAGCTGTCTTACAAGATGAGGCAATGGAAGACACTATTAATGCTATCAATGCAACAGATTCAGTGCCTGAAGATGCAATAGAAATAACCACAGCAGATCGAAATGCAGCATCTCAAATTGAAAATGGTCAAGGCAAAACCTTTGTTCTTCGAGGTAATCTTAATTTCAATAAAACCCTGAGAATACCTAACGATGTTACGATTTATGTTGATGGCACTATCACCAAAAATGGTAGCCACAGTGCAGACTTTTATGATGATGAAAATACCAACGATTCTGTTGATGCGGTATTCCGAGTAGACGATCGCTCTAACGTTAAGCTCATTGGGGTCAATAATGCTAAATTAGTCAGCAATCAGCGAGCCACTGGTGTCTATATAGAAGGCTCTGACAATGTTGAAGTGCGGGGTTTTGATATCGGTAATGTGTGGGAAGGTGTGGTTGCTCACTGGGGTAATAACGACGTAAAAATTTTCAACAATTACATTCACGATACTGGCAAACGCGCCATTTGGAGTTTAGGCTCAGACGGAACGGAAGCTGCTCACAACTTTATTGAAAACGCAGGTGGAGACGGGTTTGATTGGGATGCCTATGCTACAGGTAATGTTGCCTATGAAAACGTAGTCGTCGGCTGGCGACGTTGGGCTGGATTTGTTGAAGAGGGCGCACAGGACAGCTACTTTGCCAAAAATATGGCGATTATGGCAGAGTTTGAATATAAACATCCCGATCCCAACAACGTTCCTGATAGTACGCAATACACCATGGGTTGGGCGGATAATGGTACTACTCCAGGTATCAATCGTCTTACTCAGAATAATTACTTTATCGGCAATACCCTATTTAAACCTTCAAGTTACACGCGGAGAAAAAGTGGAGGAGATTACTTTGCGAAAAGAAATCAGCAAGGTAAGGGTAAAACATACTTCTGGGGTAATAAAGGGAACGTTGGATTTGCACTCAATAGCAATAGTGATGTACCTGACTCACAGCAGAATCCTCAAGATAGTTGGTATCAAGCAGAATTTGCACCCACTGTTGCCCCAGGACAAAGCACCCTTGATAAGTTTGAGAACTTATTTCCCGTATTCGGTAGTTCTCAAGAACCGATTCGCATTAATGCTGGAGGAGAAGCTTTTACCGATGAAAGTGGCAACCAATGGAGTGCCGATCGATTTTCTCAAGGAGGTCAGCTTTATGCCACCACTGCAGGTATTGACTCTACACGGGATGACCCTTTATTGCAAACCGAACGCTTTGGTCAAAATTTTTCTTATGCAATACCAGTTGAAAACGGAAACTATCAAGTTAATCTGGGCTTTGCTGAAATTTATTGGAATGAATCGAATCAGCGTATTTTCGATTTAGAGATAGAAAACGAGCTCGTAATTGACGACCTCGATATCTATGCTGAAGCAGGCGGTAAAAATGAGGCTTTAGAAAAGTCATTTTCAGTTGAAGTGCAAGACGGCACACTTAATCTAGATTTTAGTACTACTATTGACAGTGCTAAAATCTCGACAATTGAAGTTGTCATGACACCTTGAGCGAATTAAGAGAGATTGTCAGAAATAAATAGCCGAAGCATCTGAAATGCCACTCGTGGATATTAGATTTCTTGTAGAAGTCAGGGGAAGGGGCGCGAAAGGGAAATATATCCAAAAAAGATAGCTGTTGCCACTTTATTGATTAACTTAAAGTCTCCTCTTCCATAAAAGCAATTGTTATACCTTTTCCCTCTTCAGCTTCCTTCTGAGATGAACTGATTTTCCCCCTGGATAGTTTCTAAAGTTTGTTAAATTTCTGGGGCGACAAAGAACACTTAAAATTTTATCTAGTAAGGATTATAGATACATTAACTGAGAAAAAATGAATCGTTTTGAAAGGTCTTTTTTGAAATGATAATCGCGATCGCGAAGTGTCAGGCTATGAGGCGAACTCATTACTGAAAGCTCTAATTTTTTCGTTAAAATAAAAAATTTTTGAGACGAATTATCACTTTCCAGGTTTAATTTATGCTTTATATTAACTTTTTTGCTGCCGTTTACCGCCTTTTGAAGAAATTCGATGATTAAAAAAACACTTGATTGAAAAAATATCATTCTGTATGTGTTCCTATCATAAACTATATATTTGTTAAAGTTATATAAGATATTCAAATATTATATACTCTAAAATAAAATATACACTTATAAAGTCTTAAATTTCTCTTTACCTAAATCAAATATCGTTTATCTATCAGAAAATAATTCAATAAACATTACACTCAAAATAGATGATTTCTAAAACTAAACGAAATTTTTGCATAACTTTAGTATCAGCTTTATCTTTAGCAGTGGTTGCCCAAAATATAGATATTTCTTCTAATAGAGCTAATATTTCTACACCAGTTGCCAATGCTCAGGGTATAAGTTTATCTGGTGCAGGTGCATCTTTTCCTGCTCCTTTGTATCAACGTTGGTTCTCCGAATACAACAAACAAAATCCTGATACTCAAATTAGCTATCAGTCTGTTGGTAGTGGTGCTGGAGTAAACCAGTATCTTGAAGGTACAGTGGATTTTGGTGCTTCTGATGCACCCTTAAGCGATGAAGAGCGTCAAACTTTTGAGCAAACTTATGGACAACCTCCCATACAAGTACCGATGGTTGCTGGCAGTGTGGTATTTGCATACAACTTACCTGGAGTAGAAAATTTAGAATTACCCCGCGATGTTTACTGTGGCATTGTTAATGGCGATATTAGTAGTTGGAACGATCCTGCAATTACTGAAGCTAACCCTACCGCTAGCTTACCCGATACTCCTATTAGCTGGATACATCGTTCTGACGGTAGCGGAACCACTTTCTTATTTACTAACCATATTGCAGCAGCTTGTCCTAATTGGCAGGGAGGCGCAGACAAAACTGTAGAATGGCCTACAGGTATTGGCGCAAAAGGAAACGAAGGTATATCTGCTCAGGTGTTACAAACTGAAGGCGGAATTGGCTACGTAGAATATGCCTATGCTACAGAAAATGGTATCTCCGCAGCAGCAATTGAAAATCAATCAGGTAATATCATTGCACCTTCTCCTGAAGCAGCATCTTTAGTTTTTGAGGGAGAAACTATCCCTGAAGATTTCGCGCTAACTGTACCCGACCCTGCCAATCCCGAAGCTTACCCCATAGCTGGTTTAACCTGGCTATTACTTTACCCTGAGTATGACGATCCTAATAAAGCAGAAGCTATACAGGGTATGATTGACTGGGCTTTAAATAGTGGAGATGAATATGCCGAACAACTAGGTTATATTTCTCTTCCCACAGATGTAGAACAGCGAGTTGTTCAAACCGTGCAACAAGAAGTTGTAGCTAATCAATAAAGCTGATATCTCTAGTGATTACTAAAGGTAAATTTAAATTGTGGGGGCAAAAATTGATTTGTCCCTATAAAAATAATCTACTGAAGTAGATAGCCATAATAGTTATTAAGAATATAGTCAAGGGTTACACTACATTCTTAATTTTTTTTACTGTATTTGACTACAAATAATGACAAATTCATTAACATTTCACTATACTGATTGAGATTTTTTAATTTCTTTATCTTCTTAAAGCTCGCTTGCTAACAGCTTCGCTTGCTAATAGCTTTGTACTTAACGGCTCTTCCAACAATCACGCTACTGAATTCAAGACGATTACGCCTTTGCGTTGTCTACAATCGAGTAGGGTCGTCTACCCTGTTTGACTGGCAATCGCGCTTATAGCTTATAGCTTATAGCTAGGAGCGAAGCTCCTTTATTTTTGATTTCAAATATTAAGCTGAAAGAAGCATAATTCGTAATGAATTGAGTTGAATTTTCCAGGGGAAGGGACGATCTTTTAATTCCAGCCATTTTTCTTTAAAAACTTCCGCTTGTAAATGATAATCTTCAGGACTATCAGCAGGTTGGTTTAATTTGAGATACAAAGTCATGCGGTGTTGGGTTTCGCTGATTGTGGCTAACCAACAAGAGAAAGTATTTGCTTCGTTGTCTGTATCGGGAAAAATTAGTTGATGGGCGCGAATTCCTACATATTCCAGGGATTTTGGTACGGGTTCGATTACTTCTAAGATACAATTCCAATCGATCGCCTTTACTTGACCTTCTGATATGGCTACGGCGCGGGAAAAGTTTTTACAGCCAGTTAATTGGGCGGTTCTGAAATTACGGGGATGCTCAAATATATCTTGTTTTATGCCATTAGCGATCGCTTCTCCCCGATCTACTACTAACAGTTGAGGACATACCCGATAAGCTTCTTCTAAGTTATGGGTAATAAATAGAGTCACTCCTTGATAGCGAATCAGATTATTTCTGAGAAGTTTTTCTTGTTTATCACGTAAATAGGTATCTAAAGCTGAAAAAGGCTCATCTAATAGCATTATCCCTGGTTCACTTGCTTTAGCTCTGGCTAATGCGACTCTTTGCTGTTGTCCTCCCGAAATTTCTCCAGGATAGCGATCGCTAATTCCTGGTAAGTCTACGGCGATTAATTGTTTTTCTACTTCTTGTTTGATTTCCCGCCGAGATTTTCCTGACTGCATCCCAAAGGCAATATTTTCCGCGATAGTTAGATGGGGAAACAGAGCATAATTTTGAAACAAAAAACCACAGGGGCGATCTCGTGGCGGTAGATTAATGCCTCGCTCCGAATCAAATAATACTTTACCATTTAAAACAATACGTCCTCGATCTGGACTATCCAATCCAGCAATACATCGCAAAATCAGACTTTTACCCGCGCCAGAAGCACCAAGCAATCCTAACGGCGTTTGATCTGTTTGAAAAGAGACATCTAGTAAAAAGCCTGGTAGCTGTTTTTGGATATCGACAATTAATTCGATTTTGGCTTGGGGTACGGGATAATCTAGAGGTTTTTTGCGTTTTGCCGACATCTTAGGGCATAGGGCGAACAGCCTGCCCCTACCAGGTTTTGATTTGTAATCCCCATTTACTTCTGTACCATAATTAACCGCCGTAATTACCCCCAGAGAAATCACCAGCATAATAATTACCAGCAGCAACGCTCGATCCATCGCCCCACCTTCAGCAGCAAAGAAAATTGCAATGGGAATTGTCTCAGTTTTACCAGGAATCGAACCAGCTAACATTAAAGTTGCGCCAAATTCGCCTAAAGCGCGAGCAAAAGCGAGTAAAGTACCAGCAATTAACCCAGGTCTAGCTAAAGGCAACATAATTCGCCAGAAAATTAGCCATTCTGAAGCTCCAAGGGTTCTGGCACAGGCAATTAAACTAGCATCGATCTGTTTGAATGCTCCTGAAGCAGTCTTATACATCAAGGGAAAAGCTACCACTGTTGAGGCGATAACGGTAGCATACCAAGAGAAAATAACTGTAACGCCAAAATAATCTAAGATTTGACCGATAAATCCATTTCTACCGAATAGCAGCAATAATAAAAAACCCACTACTGTAGGAGGAAGTACCAAAGGGGCAGTTAATAAACCTTCAATTAATCCTTTAGATTTACCTCGATAGCCCAACATCCACCGCGCTGCCATAATGCCCAGGAAAAAAGTAATTACCGTGGCAGTAGTAGCAGTTTTGAGAGATATCCAGATGGGGGTTAAGTCAGTCATTATTTGGTAGGGGCGCGATGCGCGATGCGCGATGCGAAGCGAGTCCTTTAGGAAAGCGAGTCCTTTAGGGAACGCCCGTTCGCTCGTACAATAAAGAATAAAATTATTTTTTCCTGGCAACAATATGAAAAATGTGCCAGTCTCTATCTTCTCCCAGAGGGGTTTTGCCTGGATGTTCTTCTTCTTCAAGTAGTTCAATTGCGTAGGGTTTGAGTAAGGTTTCTACTTGAGATCGCGTAAAACAATTAACTAACTCACTATCGCCCCAAGAATCGCGATTTCCAAATAAATGTCCGCAAAATCTACCACCAGTCACTAAAGAATTAAATATCTTGTTCCATAAGTTAGGAAAAGCGGAGGTCGAGCAAAAGGGTAAAGAAAAGCTGGCATTGATTAAATTTACTGATTGGGGAAGCTGTAACTCTTCAAAGCTAGCTACTTGAGTAGTTAATTGCAGGGTATTAATATTAGGACGAGCTAGTAAGCGGGTAATTGCATCTAGTTCTCGATCGATCGCCAATACTGCCCAATCATGTCGTAACATTTCTACTGTATCTCTACCATCTCCACAACCAAGATCGATCGCTATTCCTGACTCTTTAAAAGCAGCAAGGGCTGTCAAAATCGTTTTTCTTGGTGGACGATTAGCTATGGCATCATAATATGCTTTCCAGTCGCGTTTTAGGGTTGGGATATTCATAAATTTTGTGCTTTTTTTCTTTGTTTTTCGTCTTTTGTTATTTGTATCAATAACCAATAATTAATGACTAACTACTAACTATCTCGATCCCGCTTGACGGGACTAACAACCGACACAAACCCATGCTCTTTAAATACTGCTTGGGCTTCGGGGGTGGTTAAAAACTCTATTAGTTGAGTTGCTGCTTCTGAGTTATCGCTATCTTTCATTACTGCGATAGGATAAATGACGGGGGAATGGCTGGTTTCTGGGGCGGTAGCTACTATTTGGACATTATCAGAAACTTGAGCATCAGTACGATAAACAATCCCTGCATCAACGTTACCCGTAGCGACGTAATTGAGAACTTGACGAACATCTTTACCGTAAACAGCTTTAGAATTTACTTTGTCGGCAATCTCAAAAGAAGTTAAGACTTCTTGGGCATATTTACCCGCAGGAACGCTTTCTGGTTCGCCCAGAGCGATCATAGTTATTTCTTTGGTAGTTAAATCCTCAAAATTATCGATCTTAAGATCGTTTTTAGCATGACTTTCAGGAGTAACTAAAACCATTTGATTTTTCAATAAATCTTGGCGAGTTTCTATTAGTAATAAATCCTGTTTTTCTAAAGCATCTATTTGATTGGTTGCAGCAGAAATAAAAACATCTACAGGTGCGCCCTGTTCGATTTGACGTTGTAATGAACCAGAAGAAGCAAAATTGTAGATAATTTCGGTTTCAGGGTGCTTCTGCTGATAAATAGGCTCAATTTCTTCCATAACATTTTTTAAGCTAGCTGCTGCTGATACAGTTAATTGAGTTGATGGAGTAGCAATACTGGGTTTTTCTAGGCTAATATTACTTAGGCGATCGCATCCTACTATTAAAAATAAGGATAAGATACTAAGACTTAAAAAGTATAATATTTTTTTTTGTTTTTTCATAATTAAGATTCTCCAAAAAACAAACCTATAATGATAAAATTTGATTTGAATATAATATTTTCATTCAAATAGCAAGAGGTTTGGATATGAAATTAAGCACTCGCAATACTTTCAAAGGTACAGTTAAAAAGATCGAATTAGGAGCAGTTAATGCTGAAATAACTTTAGAAATAGCACCTGGGGTTGAAGTAGTTTCTATAATTACTAAATCTTCAGCAGAAAGACTTAGTTTAGCAGAAGGTAAAGAAGTCTATGCTTTGGTTAAAGCTACAGATGTAGCAATTGCTGTTGATTAAATTCATTAGAATAATAGTGAGGTGGGCATTGCCCACTTTACGACTAATTTCTTGTCGTGACCCTAACACTAATCGAGCTAGCAATATTTTTATCGATCGCAATTCTAGTTCGACCAACTCTAATTATAAAAGAAGGAAATTTCTGTTCTAAGGTAATTTGCATTCCTTTATGTACTCCCATTGCTAAAAGTTTTTTGACAATTTTTTCGTCTTTATTTTTAATAGCAGTAATCACCCCTTGAGTTTTAGTTCCTAAATAATCTAAGGGAGAATAGTGAACGGAAAAACCTTGAGTAAGCATTTTAAAAACTCAGCTCCATAATAGTTAATAATTGATTGAGAAGATAGCCCAAAGAAAAAGCAAAGAAAACTACAAAAATCGCGATCGCGATTGTCTTTTTAACACCTCTTTCTTTAAACATAAATTGCAGTTGGGCAACACAAGGAATAAATAGGGTTAAAGTTACTGCTGCAACAACTAATTGTTGACCTGCTAAAATTCCTGAAGAGTGCAAGTCGAACATTCCTGCTGCCCCGTAATCACGACGGAAAAAACCATATAAAAAGGTAGGTGCAGCTTCTTTGGGTAATCCCAACCACAACATTACTGGTTCTAATCCTCTGACTAAAACATCAAATAATCCTGTTAGTTTACCCGCCCAAATTAAGATCGAAGCGAAAATAAATAAGGGTAAAATTTCCCCAAAATACCATTTAAGTCGCACGTAGGTTTTAGTTAGGATGGCTTGAGGACGAGGTAATCTTAAGGGAGGAATTTCCATGTAGAAACAAGATGCGTTTCCTGGTACTATTTTTCCCGCCAAAAAACCAATACCTAAAAAGATTGCCACCATCACAGTAGCCCAGACAAGTAAAGCGGTGGGTTCTTGAGAGAGCAAGCCTAAGATTACCCCTAGTTGCGCCGAGCAAGGAATAGTTAAAGCTAAGAGTAATGTGGCAATAATTCTTTCTCGTTTACTTTCTAAGGTGCGAGTAACCAAAGTTGCCATTGTTCCGCAGCCCAGCCCTAAAATTAAAGGAATAATCGATCGCCCTGAAAGTCCAATGGTTTTAAAAAAACGATCTATTAATAAAGACAGACGGGGTAAATAACCGCTATCTTCCAACAGGGAAAACATTAAAAAGAAAGTGGCGACAACAGGTAATACAATAGCGACAGCATAACGAATTCCTAAAGTAATGATGCCGTAATCGTTAGCAAACAAATCTTGAATAACCTGCCAGGGAAAAATAGCAGCAACAATAGTATTTACAAAGGGATTAATGTGAGACTCAAAAAAACCTTCAATGCCATCGACTAAAGTTCCGCCACCGAATACCCCCACAAATTGATACACACCATAGTAAAGAACCAGAGCCAGAATAGGAACACCTGTCACGGGATGAACTGTTAACTTATGCAGCCACTCATTTTTAAAAGCTCTTTGCTGCTGTGGCTGAATGGTAATATCCTGTTCAATTGCCATTGCTCGTTTATGGCGGGATTCAGCTATTACCGAAGACAAAGATTCTGAAAAATAGGCTTCAGTATCAGCAACAATCCGCTCAATCTCTGAAAAATAAGTTTTTTCCTGCAACTGCGATCTCAATACTGGGTCTTTTTGCAGTAGCAATAAAGCGATGCTGCGCCGTGAAATTTTACTTTCTAAGGGATCTTCGAGTAAAGACTCAATACGGTTAATTGCAGTTTCAATAGGTGAATAATACAGGAGTTGATTGGACATAATCCGCTACCTTGGCGATTAATTTTTTCAGTCCCACTTTTTGCGTTGCTTCGGTAGTGACAACAGGAATACACAATTTGTGAGCTAATTGATTTTCATCTATCCAAATACCCAATTTAGCTGCTTCGTCAATCATGTTCACTACCAGTAACACGGGTAATTGAGCTTCAATTAATTGCAAAGTAAGGTTAAGCATTCTACCCAAATTTTTGGCATCAACTATGTGAATTACTAGATTCACGTTTTCGTTCATAATCAAATCTCTGGTAACGCTTTCTTCTTCGGTAATGGGGATCAGAGAATACATTCCTGGTGTATCAAAAAAAGTTACTGATTCTCCTGCAATTATCCTATTTCCTTTGGCAACTTCTACAGTAGTACCTGGATAGTTAGAAACCGTAACGTAAGTACCAGTTAAGAGGTTAAATAATAAACTTTTACCTACGTTGGGCAAACCTACCAAAGCAACATTGGTTTGAGAGTCGCGATCAATATTATTTTTTACCGATTTTCTGGAGTTAATACCAAATAATTTCCACCCCTTTTTCTGGTTTTTAGGTTGACAAGTTTGATGACAATCGTGACAATCCATTTCTCTTTTTTCTCACTATCTTTTAAGTTAATTAAAACTATTTTTATTAACAGTAATTTTAGCTACAAATCCCTGATTTTTATCGGCATTTTTTACTATTTTTTAAGTTATTTTTTCTTTAGTGTATTTATATAATAATTATGATTGATATTGACAAAAATCAATGCATAAATTAAAACTATGATGGATATAATTAATTCCTAAATATATTTAATCTCAGATTTCACCCAAAATCACTAATAATAAAAAGTAATTAGACTAGAAAATTTACACTAACCTAGTAATTAATAATTAATAACCAGTAACTAACCAGCGATCGCTATTTATCTCGAAATAATATGAGTAGGAAATATTTTATGCCCAACAGTTATAAATAATATTCCTAAAAAAATTTTAAGTACAATTGGAATTAAAATATAAACACATACTAGAGTAATTAAACTTGATAAAAAAGCGACCATTTGATGAATTTCATCATCGTCATGAATACTTAAGAGAATTATTCTTATGCATATTGAGAAAATAAGTAAACTAATTACTAACATTTTGATTACTCCAAAAAATTAATTTTTATTTTGAGCGATCCAACATAGCTCCAACCAGAAACGAAAGTCTTGTCGTTTAATTTTTGAATATGGGTCTTTGACTAAATGATTGGCATTTAAAAAAACTACTTCTACCAAGCCCAGATTCTCCGCAGCATCTCTAAAAATATCTTGTTGCTCTAATAAAGCTGCACCAATTATATTAGGATAATAAATACCTAAATAGTAAGAATGCTTATTCATGCGGTCGGCATTTAATGTTAAAATTCTTACAAGACAATGGTGCAGTAAGCGACCTGCTACTGGATAATAATTATTGAGAATATTGATATATTCTTTAGCTAATTGTTCGCGACTAATCATTTGAAGTAGTTAGTAGTTAGAGACATTTCTTCGGAAAGTCTGTACGGTTAGTGTTTCATAATTAATATTTAATAAAGCCAAGAAAAAAATAAGAATGTAACAAGTAATAGATAATAAACTACAAGTTAACTAAGAAACGAGGACTAGTTTTGAATCCCCGTACTTCGCTCTAAAAAACTTGATTTTGCCCTAAATATTTAGGCTTAAAACCGTTCTGGGAAAGGTAAAAAGAAGATTTTTTATTATTCGGTATCCTTACTCTTGGTTCAAAGGACGGTCAATTATACCTGAGTTTATGCTCTTTTGTTTCTGTTTTACATTTATTTATTTTATACCTACTTACTTGACTGAGTAACTTGATTGATATCAAGCTACTTGTCCACTTCTACATTTGTTGCTAGGTAAAGTATTTTGAGACAAGGTTTTACAAGTTCTCGGCATTTATCTTTAAATATTTCTTTTTTGGGAGAATGGCTATCTTTTTTAAGTACTTTTGGTTTAGTTACTATTCTTGGCATGGGACAAAAATCATCTATGTGATGACAAAACTGGGGTGAATTCTCACTAACTTTGACAGTTCGCCGATTTTTGAGATTTGAGTCTAAATTTTGCGAAAAAAGAAACTCACTGTAGTCAGCAATGTCATCTATACCAATAAGATTGAGCCAGATTTCAGCAGCTAGCCAAACCCCAGTTTTAGAAACCAGATTTTTCCAGATTTTTGGTTTTTTAGTCATTGATCTTGTGTCCTTTGTTTTTGGTCTTTCGTTCTTGATTACTCGATAAAAAACCAATCAATAATTGAATTGTTCAAGTATTTTTTGTCAGAGTACTTAATCAATCCATAACTAATGACTAACCCCCATCTCTTGGCAAGCCACTAATGACCAATGACCAATTTATTTCAACCTATCTAAACAAAATAGGCCTCTTGATGGGTTTTAATCGTACAATCTGATTTAGGATATGCTACGCAAAGCAGTACGTATCCTTTAGCAATTTGATCTTCATCCAAGAAGCTTTGATCTTCTTGGTCTACTTCTCCTTCGACAATTCTGCCTACGCAACTAGAACAAGCACCAGAACGACAGGAAGAAGGTAGTTCTAAATCTTGCTCCTCTGCTGCATCGAGAATATATTCGTCTTCAGGAACATCAATAGTTACATCTATTTCAGGGGGTTTTTTACGTTTTCCTTTGATCAAACGTACTTTGTAAGTAGTAGTCATAGTTCTTACTCCTCTCTAATATCTAATAATTGATTAACTACAAGGCACAGCTTCGGGAGTGCCGTCGGCGACAGAGAAGGATTTGCCACAGCCACAGCCACCCGTAGCATTGGGATTTTCAAAAGTAAATCCCGCTTGGGTTAAACTTTCTACAAAATCAACGATAATCCCATTTAAGAAAGGCGCACTTTTGCGATCTAAATAAATGTTTATTTTGTCTTGTTCAAAGACTAGATCGTCAGATTCAGGGCGCTCGACTATATCCAAAGCATATTCAAAACCGCTACAGCCTCCATCAACTGCTGCGAAGCGAACTCCTTTTTCAGTGGTAGTTTCATCAGCACCTGAACGGATAAAGGTACGAAGTCTAAAAGCTGCTTTTTCAGTTAAAGTTATGGTCATGGTAATTCTCCTTATTTTGTTTAGTCCAGCTCAACACTCACGCGTTCCTTTGCCTCAGTTACTTCGGCAGGGGTGGATAGGGGGGACTTTTCTGGTTTTCTGTTTTGTCTCTCACAGTTAACTGTGGTTTGTTGAAGTCCCCCCATCCCCGCGCTCGTCAAGCGGGATAATATGATTAGTGGTTAGTAGTAGTAGGGGCGAACGGCCGTTCGCCCTTACCATGATTGAGTGTTCCCTCTGCTCCCTCTGCTTCCTTCCCACACACGGGGCAGTCAGGATCTTTGTAGAGATGAAGCTTGTGAAACTCCACATTGGCTAAATCCATATTGAGTAACTGTCCCAAAAGAGGTTTACCCAAACCTGTAATTAGCTTGATTGCTTCTAACGCACTCAAACAGGCAAGAGTGCCAGAAACCGCTCCCAGTACGCCAAAAGCTCGGCGATCCCAATTAGGTTTTTCAGGGAAGAGACAAGAAAGACAGGGGGTTTGATGTGGAACAATAGTTGTTAGATAAGCCTCCATACTATTCATGGCAGCTTCTACCATCGGTTTCTGCCAACGAACACAAGCAGCATTGAGTAAATCTCGTTCGGGAAAGTTGTGAGCGCAACTGAGGGCAATATCAGAACGTTGAACCAAAGCATCTACATTTTCGGGAGTAATGTATTCTGCTATCGCTTCAACTTCGACATCAGGATTAATCTGATTGAGAGTTTCTTGAGCTTTGGTAACTCTGGTTTTACCTACCCAGTCATCACTCATCAAAATCTGACGATTCATATCATCGAGACGTAAACCTCCACCTCGAACTAAAATCAACTTACCAATACCAGCAACCGCTAGGTAAAGAGCGGTAGTACCGCCCAAACCACCTACACCAGAAACCAGAGCAGTGGTATTCTTAAGGGCTTTTTGTCCTTTTTCTCCCAGATCGGGAAGTTGAATTTGTCGGCTATAGCGTTCTAGTTCTTTTGGTGTCAGCATAATTGCCCTCTGTTGTTTTTTGTCATTTGTTGTTTGTTGCTTGCCTTTTGTCATCCGTTGTTTGTTACTTGTTACTTGTTAAAGCAATGAGGTAAAGACTAACGATATGCGAAGCGGTATCCGTGATAGACTAACAACTAACGACAATCATTTTCCCTCTGTTTTTTTAGTAAGTTCATCTAACGAAATAAAGTTTTTCGGTTTGCTTTGAAATACTTTAAATAACTTAGTTTTCAGAGGACTAGAGGTTAAGAAAACTTGATAAGCTTCTTCTAAAGCAAGACTGTACTTTTCTAGTTTTTCTGATTCGCTAACATCAGGAAAAGCTTTATCAACTTCTTTGATTAGTAGAGAAAACTGTTTCAAAATATGAAGACGATTGATGTTAACAAAATCGCGATCGTATTCGATGTTGAAAAATTGTAAATATTCTTCTGCATCTGATAGTTTTTGGAATGCTGTTAAAGTCTTTGGTGTAGTTTCAGGCACGGTCATTTCGCTTGCTCTATAAATATTTCAATTAATGTCTTTTGAGGTTGAGAATTAATCTATTGCAACTGTGATTCCCAAGTTTTCAGTTGTTGTTTTAGTTCAGCTAATTGACAATAGATATCGTAGGTTTTGGTTGCTTCTTCGATTAGTTTTTCATAATCTGTAGGTAAACCTTCGGCAAGGTCGTGCAAATCCATCTTCATTTGACCTGCCCTGCTGTTGAGCCGTCTGACTCTTTTCTTCAACTCTGCAACAGCTTCAGGGGTTGGGGGTGTTGTTGTAGTTTGAACCATTTTTTTGATTAATTCGTGGTTGGTAGAGGCAAGGCAATACCTTGCCCTTAAAGTGACTATTGGTTTTAAGACAAAGGACAGTTAACCATCAGCAGCTTTGGGATATTGTTCGATATTTTTAATACCTGAATTTACCAATCTTTCTCCTTGAGCAGCTAATTTCTCGAAAGAAGGATAACCAAAGCGTTGAACATCCCGCAAAGTACGAGATACCACCATCAAGCGTCCAGTCCAAATAATTGCCCAGCCAAAACCTTCATGGGAAAGATCGATTACAGCTTGGCAGAGTTTACCTGTTTGTTTTTCAATAGAAGATGCGATCGCCCTATAGAAACAGAGAACCCTCAACTGAGTAGCAGGATCGACATCTCCTTCAACAGAAATTTTACTTTTCTTTTCTTTGCTAACCACAAAATTGGCTAGCACTAATTCATCGCTCCAACTGCGATAAACGCCATAATGATCTTGAGCGCGTACTTGGAGAACTAATTCTTTGAGAAAGGCACTCTCTTTAACAATGCTAGTAGTAGTTTCGGGTGTATTAGTTGTAGTAGTCATGATTGGCAATAGTTAGTGGTTAGTGGTTAGTGGTTAGTCCCGTCAAGCGGGATAATATGGTTAGTGGTTAGTGGTTAGTGGTTACTTATTACTTATTACTTATTACTTATTACTTGTTATTTATTCCTCCTCATCATCAAAATCGAAGCTGGTAGCATTTTTGCCCAAGGCTTTACGCAACCAGGGAGGAGGATTACCTAATGTTTTTACCAAACTGTTAAGAACATCGGTAATTTCATCGTCTTTATTTTCCGCTTTTAGTGGCGTAATTTTGTTTTTTAAAAGACGGGATGCAGCACTACCGCCGATCGCAGAAACGTAAACAATCGTACAATCAGCAACTGCATTAATTTTGGGGACTAATTTGTCTTCGTTGCCATCTTCTTTCAGTACTCCGCCAAATTCAACTGTGTTAAGGAAGCTATAACCTTCAGAAGAAACATCATAAACATCAACTTTTTTTGCCCAGCCAAAGTGAGCATTAATATGAACATTATCTTGGGTAGCAAAAGCGACTTTCATGGGTTTTGTTAGTCCCGTCAAGCGGGATCGAGATAGTTAGTAGTTAGTGGTTAGTAGTTGGTGATTATTCTTTAACCAAGAAATAAAGAACAAAGGAAAAAAAACTAAACAAAATCTAAATAGAGACTGGCTTTACTCACAGCATTATGAATATTAGTTTCCGCCGACTCAATAAGTTCCTGTAAAGATGGAAAATGCAAGCTTTTGTAACCCCAAATTAGTGTATATAAAACCAAAACTCCACCACAGGTAATAACTGCGGAACTAAATTCCTTATTTCTTAAATGAACAAAGGTATTTGTGCTATGTCCTGTTATGTTCTTAATAGTCTCTCCTATAGCATTGTAAAAAGCATTAGTTACAAGCTGATTAAGAGGATGGAAATTGAGGTTTTTTGAGGAAATAGCTTCTTTATTGTGAGATATTATTAGTTGATTAACTAGGGATTCATTAGACCATGTACGGTATTTACTAAAAGTATCTGATAGACGAATTTGCTTAATGAATTCTTGCAGAAAAGGATTTTGATTTTTACTTAACTGTGGTGACTTTGCTAGGGTTAAAACTTGACTCATTTTCTTTCTCTAACCAATAACTAATGACTAACAATAAATGACCAATAAATAATTAATGTCCCAATTCAATAAAAATATTGCCGATATCGAATAAAAACTGCATCGTACCTCGATAACCGACTAAACAACGCGAACCATTACCCAGGCGATCGTAGATAGGATAACCCATACGATAAAGGGGAATATGTAGTTTGTCAGCGAGGCTTTTTCCTTGGGAATTAGTAATAATTAAATCTGAACCAGGAGCTATATCTTCTAAGTCTTCTAAATCCCCAATAGTTACCTTATCGCAAGGTAATTCTTTGAGTATTGGTGACTTGGTAGTAGTTACACCCGTGTGAACTTCTGCCCCCATTTCTTTCAGTAACCAACTGGTTTGATAAAGTAAATCGGGTTCTAATGCTAAGGAAACTTTTTTACCACCGAGATAGAAATGAGTATCTAGGATGGCATCTTGTAGCTGACGACGCTGACGTTGGTATTTTTCGGGTATTTGGGGTAAAAATTGCCAATTATCATTAGTTTTATAGCTAGAAATTTGTGCCAACAGCCACAAGAACTTATCTACTGCGCCCAAACCTGTTAAACGAGGTAATATCTGATAATTAGTGCCAAATTTTTGTTTTAAAGTTTCCGCACCCAATCGCATACTTTCCCCAATGGCAATGGTAAAAAGCGATCGCTCTAATTGCTGTAACTGCGATAGAGAAGTACCACCAGGGGTTTTACTGTTGTAATCATCATCCAAGTGTCCATCTACCGAACCAGATAAATCGGGGATAACCAAGGGGTTTAAACCAAATGCTTCGACTATTTCTTTAATTTCTTCCACATCCCCAGGGGACAGCAGCGAACCAGCTAAAATCGTGACCTGTTGTAGGGGCGATTCGCGAATCGCCCCTACAGGTGTACCGTAATCTGTAGCAACAATCGAGTTGACCGCAGCAGCATAACCATCCTGCAACGCACCTTTATAATCGGGAGTGGAAACGAAAATAATTGGCAGATAATCTAATTCGGGATGACGCTGACGAATAGATTTGAGAATAGCATCCATATCATCGCCCCGTGTCTCCGTTAACCCTGTAGTTAACAAACCAATCAAATCGGGTTTAGCACTCTCTACTAAAGTTAAAATCGCCTGTTCGATATTTTCCTCACCACCCAAAATCGTTGTCACCTCGGTCATGGCAGTAGTTGCTAGGGGGATCGCTTCGCGGAAATGCCGTACCAACAACACTTTGGCAAAAGCAGTACAACCCTGAGAACCATGAAACAAAGGTACAATTCCTTTTAATCCCAAGAAAGCCAATGCTGCACCCAAAGGAGGACTCTGTTTGAGAGGATTAACAGCTACAGATTTTTTGTTGCGGGTGATGGTAGTCATTTTTAAAGGATGAGGGATGAAGGATGAAGGCGGAGGAAGAAAAGGCGACGGAGGCGACAAAATAAATACTTGCTACTCGCTACTGCGATGCCCTAAAGGACTCGGCTTCGCCGTCGCGCGACCGAAGGAAGTCCTTTAGGGCAGCGAGTCCTTTAGGGCTGGGCTACTTGCTACTTTCTCCCACGGTGCTGGTTGACGAACCTGTTGCCATATAGGGCTGTGGAGAGCGCGATCGAATTCTTTTGCCATTTCGATTAGTCCGACATATCCTGCATAGGGTGTATGACGTTCTTGGTTGATATCGAGGAAGGGAATTCGGGCTTTGAGGGCGGTATATTGGTTACGTCCCCCAGCTACGAGCATATCCGCTTTAGTTTTAGCAATAACTCTTAAAATTTCTTTAGCATTACCTTTAGCTAGAGCAATGCCATCTTTACCTAATAATTTCTTGATTTTGGCTTTATCTTCTTCAGTACTTTTTTTGGTGCTGGTGGCAACTACTTTCATGCCTAAATCTTGTGCTGCGGACATCACCGACCAACTTTTTACCCCTCCTGTATACAGCACCATCTTTTTATCTTTGAGTCTGGCACGATAGGGAGCGAGGGCAATATCCAGTTTGGCAGTTTCTTCGGCAATTACTGTTTCTACCCGTTGCTGTAAAGCTTCGTCGCCTATTTTTTGAGCGATATTCCGCAAACAACGGTTCATATCCTCAACACCATAAAAAGACTCTTCAATATAAGGAATACCGTAACGTTCCTCCATTTTACGTCCCATGTTAATCAGGGCTTTGGAGCAAATCATCACATTGAGTTTGGCACGATGGGCGTAGCGAATCTCTTCAAAGGTGGCATCCCCCGTAATCTTGGAGAGGACGCGAATCCCAACTTTTTCAAATAGAGGCAATACGCTCCAAACTTCCCCGGCAACGTTGTATTCTCCAATCAGATTGATATCGTAGGGAGTAGTATATTCTGGCTCGGCAGTACCAACAACGTAATCTAATAAAGATTCTCCAGCTAATCTATTCCCTAAGTTTTTACTACCAACAAAACCAGGAGAATTTACGGGAATTATCGGAGTTTCAAACTTTTTAGTCGCTGCTTCGCAAACTGCATCCAAGTCATCTCCAATTAATGCTGTAACGCAGGTAGAGTAGACAAAGATAGCAGGAGGATCGTAACGTTTAATTATTTGAGAAATGCCTTTATAAAGTCTTTTCTCACCACCGAAAATAATGTCATTTTCACTAATATCGGTAGTAAAACCCATCTTATAGGTGGTAGCATCAGAAGAAAGACTACCGCGACTACCCCAAGAGTTTCCCGCACAGGCGATCGGGCCATGAACTAAGTGTGCAGCGTCGGTAATGGGGACAAGGGCAATGGAAGCTCCATCAAAGGCACAACCTCCCTGGGCTGCTCCTGGTTTGGCTTGTTGGGTACAGGCTTTATTTTTGCCTTGTTGTCCTTTTTTGTGATTGTGTTCGCAACCTGGTTCGTTAAGAAGGTCGGCGATTTTGCCTTTGGTGAGTTTCATAGTTCTTGATTAATTAGTGGTTAATGGTTAGTGAGCGATCGCGTCTTGATCGCGCGATGGGGAGCTAGTCCTTTAGGGCAGCTTTGTTGTTTCTACTAACAAATAACGACTAACAGATATACTGTGTAATATCTTCCCCACAGTCTCCTTCTAAATAGCTAAGAGCGCGGAGGCGCAAACCAACAACTTCGTCATACAAAGGGTTTAGTTTACAAAGAGGGGGAATGTGAAAGGTTTTTCCCAAAATAGTTACATCGCGCTCGAAGGGACAGGTACAGGGAATTAAATTACAAAGAAAATGAGCGAATTCTTCGTTATTAATTTTAATGCTATCTACCCAGCGACGTAGGGGATACAAAAGATCGATCCGAAATCTTCTGAAAGTAATTGGGTAGTTAAAATTATTTTGGGTAGAATTAGACATAATAGTTTCCTCAGTTTTCTGTAACCTGTTCTAGTTCTTTGCCCAGACAACCCACGACGCTATTAGTTTCTAAAAAATGAACGGAATAAATATAAGCAGTTTGTAGATATGTACCGATGGAAATGATATATCCTTCATCTCCCTTATTAGCTAAGGTTTCACCGATTCTTTTGCCTGGGAATGTGCCATCATTGCGAATTTTCTTAAGGACTCTAACTTTAGAATCAAGATCGAAAGTTGGTTCTTGATCTAGTTCTACATCACCTAATTTCATGATTTCCTTATTTTTCTTTTCCGTTATCTGAAAATTTTAAGTAGGAGCGTTTCTTGGTCAGCCTTCCTTGGGCGAGGTTTCCTCGCCAGGCTCTCACCGCTTTTGCGAAACGCCCTTACAAGGTATAGATCATCAATTAACGAATCAAGTCGAAAGAAATATCTGTTTTCGCGGGGATAATAGTCTGGCGATCGAGTTCATCGAGAATGGTGTTGATAATCCAGTTATGGAGGTTGAGCGCGCCTTTATAACCCAAGGTTTCATAGCGGTGCATATGATGGCGATCAAAGATGGGATAGCCAATGCGTACTAAGGGAGTTTTGGTGTCGCGCCAGAGGTATTTACCGTAGGAGTTACCAATCAGTAGGTCTACTGGTTCAGTAAACATAAGACTCCGTAAATGCCACAGGTCTTTTTTGCCCCAGATGGTGGAATTTTTACCGTAGGGACTAGCATCTAACACAGCTTGTAGTTCTGCTTCAAAGTCTTCGTTAGTATTGGTGACGAGGATATGAACTGGTTCTGCGCCTAATTCTAGTAAGAAGTTAACTAAGCTAAATACATGGTCGGGATCGCCGTAAATAGCAACTCGCTTACCGTGAATCCAAGCCTGGGAATCAGTCATGGCATCCACTGCACGACCTCTTTCTTCGACTAACTCTTGAGGTACGGGCTTACCACTGATTTCTGAGAGCTTGCTCAGGAATTCATCAGTACCTTTGATACCAAAGGGACGGAAGTTGTAAGTTTCTTGACCCCATTCTTTGCCGATCCATTCTTGAGTTTTAGTAGTGGTATATTTTTGGAAGAAGAATGTACCTTCGCCGTTAATCGAATCACCAGCATCTTCTAGTTTAGTTAGACCGTTGTACATTTGGAATTCACCAGTGTTAGGAGAATCAAATGAATCTGCATTATCGGAAAGAACAGTATAGTCAAGATCGAATAACTGAAGAATTCGTTTTAGTTCGCGAATATTACCAATATAAGGATCGAAGCCCAAGTTAAAATTATATTTACCGTTGGTAGTTTCTTGCTTTTTACCTTCGCTTAAGCAACTCAAAATACCTTTGAGCATATTGTCATAACCAGTGATATGAGAGCCGACAAAGCTAGGAGTATGAGCATAAGGAACGGGGAAATCTTCGGGAACCGCACCTTTCTGTTTCGATGTTTGGATAAATGCACCCAAGTCATCACCAATTACCTCAGCCATACAGGTAGTACAGAGGGCAATCATTTTGGGCTTGTAGAGGGTGTAGGAGTTTGCTAGCCCATCTACCATGTTGTTGAGTCCGCCAAATACTGCTGCATCCTCAGTCATGGAGGAAGAAACAGCTTGGAAAGGCTCTTTAAAATTACGAGTTAAGTGAGTACGGAAATAAGCAACGCAGCCTTGAGAACCGTGAGAGTAGGGTAAAGTTCCTTCAAAACCGGCTGCCACAAACAATGCACCCAAAGGTTGACAAGCTTTAGCGGGGTTGATAGTTAGGGCTTCGCGATCAAAGTTTTTCTCGCGGTAATCCCAAGATTTTGTCCATTCTGCCACTTCAGCAACTTTTTCTTTGCTGTGCGCTCCTTCAAACTGACGCTTGTATTCAAACAAGTCCTGATAGGGGTCGGTTTGAAATAAATCGAAGTGGTCTTGTATTTTACCTGCTTCTGAAGTTATGGCAGGTGTTAAATTTCTTTCAGTGTTCTCAGTCATGACGCTTTACCTCTGAGGAGAATAAATATTATTGCTTGGTTACCAGTCATTGGTTATCCAGCCAACAAAAGGCAAAGAAAGAATAACCAATGACTATTTATTTATTGAATTGAAAGGAAATTACTTTGCTTCCCAAGGATTTTTGATTAAACTCCAGGTTGGGTTGTTGATTGCCAAATCCATATCGCGAGCGAAGACAGCAAAGCCATGATAGCCGTGATAAGGACCTGAGTAATCCCAGGAGTGCATCTGACGGAAGGGCAGTGCCATTTTCTGGAAGACGTATTTTTCTTTGATTCCTGCTGCAATCAAGTCGGGGTTTAGCTTTTTAGCAAATTCCTCAAATTCATGACCGCTAACGTCATCGTAGAGAATTGTGCCGTCTTTAATATAATCTTCGGTACGTTTGTAATCATCATTGTGACCAAACTCATAGCCAGTACCGATCACTTCCATGCCTAGGTCTTCAAAGGCTGGAATTACGTGACGGGGGCGCAATCCACCAACCATCATCATTACAGTTCTGCCTTCTAAGCGGGGACGATATTGCTCGATTATCGCATCCATATCAGTTTGATACTGAGCAATTACTTTCTCAGCATTGGCTTGAATGGTTTCGTCAAACTGAGCAGCAATCTTACGTAGAGACTTGGCAATTTGAGTAGGGCCAAAGAAGTTATATTCTAACCAGCCGATGCCATATTTCTCTTCCATGTGACGACAGATGTAGTTCATCGATCGATAACAGTGGATCAGATTTAATTTGGCTAAGGGAGTCATTACAGTCTCGTTGAATGAACCATCCCCAGAGAATTGACTGATTACTCTCAAACCAATTGCTTCAAGTAACATACGACTGGGCCAAGCATCACCACCGATGTTATAGTCACCGATAATGTTAACGTCATAAGGACTTGGTTCAAATCCTTCAGGAAGCTTACGATATTCATCGGCTTTAGGTAGTACCCAGTCACGGACTGTATCGTTAGCAATGTGGTGTCCTAAAGATTGAGAAACTCCTCTAAAACCTTCGCAACGTACGGGAACTACAGGTTTTTTGGTTTCGTCAGCTTTCTTTCTCGCAACGGCTTCAATATCATCTCCAATTAAGCCGACGGGACATTCTGATTCAATAGTAGTTCCTTGGCTTAAGGGGAAAAGAACTTCTAACTCATCAATCAGTTTAGCTAGTTTTTTGTCACCGCCAAAAACGATATCTCTTTCTTGGAAATCGGAAGTAAACTGCATTGTACCAAAGGTATCAACACCAGTAGTACCCACATAGTAATTACGACGACCAGACCAGGAATAGTAACCGCAACCTACAGGTCCATGGGAGATATGAATCATATCTTTTACAGGACCCCAAACTACCCCTTTTGCACCCGCATAGGCACAACCACGAGTAGTCATTACTCCAGGAACGGATTTTTTATTAGATTTTACGCCACACTTAGAATTATCTTCTTCGTAGACATCGAGGTGCTTGGAGCGTCTTTTCGCAGCCTTCTCTGGATAGGCATCTAGTACCTCTTTGATTAGTTCTTTGTTGTCTTCGATGTATGTCATGATGTCCTCTCTCCATAGATGGTTGTTAGTCTAATTCGAGCATTCCCTTGCCCCCAAATGCGATGGGGATAAACACCCAATGCGACGGGTATAAACGTCTTACGCCACGCGGGAGCTCGAATTTAGTCATTAGTATTTAAAACCAATAACAAGAAACTAGGGACGAAGAACAGAGAATTATTCCCCATCCCCAATCGCAAAATTAGACAGCAGTAGCTTTGTCTGCTGCGAGGACTTTTTTGTATTCTTCATCAGAATCCATAAATCCGAACTCAACTAATAATTCTTCCAATTCATCCATAGTGATAGGAGTAGGAATTACTAAATCTTTGTTATGTTCGATTTTGCGAGCTAAGGTACGATATTCTTGAGCTTGAGGATGATCTGGCTCATACTCAATAACAGTCATACGACGTAATTCTGCTCTTTGAACAACATTGTCGCGAGGAACATAGTGAATCATTTTAGTTCCAAGTCTGTCAGCCAAAGCCTCGATTAATTCGATTTCTTTGTCAACTTTACGGCTGTTACAGATTAAACCGCCTAAGCGAACACCACCAGACTGAGCATACTTGAGAATACCGCGAGCGATGTTGTTAGCTGCGTACATTGCCATCATCTCACCAGAGGTAACAATGTAGATTTCTTGGGCTTTACCTTCCCGAATAGGCATGGCGAAACCACCACATACAACGTCACCCAGTACGTCATAGGATACTAAGTCTAGGTCTTCGTAAGCACCTTCTTCTTCGAGGAAGTTAATGGCAGTGATAATACCACGACCAGCACAGCCTACACCTGGTTCAGGACCACCAGACTCAACGCAACGAACGTTGTTATAGCCAGTGAGTAATACTTCTTCTAGTTCGATATCTTCTACTGCACCTCTTTCTGCTGCTAGAGAAAGAATAGTAGTTTGAGCTTTAGTGTGCAGCATCAAGCGAGTGGAGTCAGCTTTGGGGTCACAACCAACGATCATGACTCTTAAAGTTTCAGATAATGCAGCGATGGTGTTCTGAGAAGTAGTAGATTTACCAATACCGCCTTTACCGTAAAATGCAATCTGTCTCATGGTTATTTCTCGTTAAATTGTTAGAGGTCAATGGAAATACGTGCAAGAATTAATTTCAGATGCCACAAAGCAAGAATGTGTGAAGTCTAGTAATATTTGTCGGGGAATTTCGTCCCTGCGAACTCTCACTTCTGACTTGTTGCGGTCATCTGAAACTTTGAGAGTTGTGTTTCTTGGAGGAAATTTTGTTGGAAATTATCGAGTACAAAGAGAAGTGATTCTAATGTAAGGGAATTATCGAGTGCAAATGTCTCAAGCTGATTAGTAGTTAATTTGGTGTTGTGTTGGGAAATTTCGTTCCCTGCGAACTGTTAATCTCTCTCGTTGCCAATCTTTAATTCTTGTGGGAACTACGCTTTGGTGGCGATCGCTCTCCGTGATTATGGGGGTTAGAAGCAAACATTTTCTGGTTTTTAGGTACTAAATTTATCGTTTAGGATTGGGCAAAGGGAAAAGGTTAAAGGAACAATATTTTATGTTTCATGATTCATCCCTTATCCTTCGTTTAGACTGATTCAACAGTTAAAGTAGACAATACTCGGTCTTGTAAGGTGGCTTCAATTGCTAGTTTTAAAGTTTCAGTGGAAGAAGCACAGCCACTACAAGCACCTTTGAGGATAACTTTAACGACATCTCCGACCACATCGAATAATTCCATATCACCGCCGTCTTCGGCTAAAATTGGTCGGATTTCTGTGTCTATTACTTGTTGAATTAGGGTAATTTTTTGTAAGTTAGTTAAGGTTTTTGTGGTTTGAGTAGTTGTGGATGTCTCTACTGAAGAAGAATCTCTATTTGTCCAAACTTCGGTTGCTGCCTCTACACTCTTTTCTTGTTCAACAGTAGCTGTTTCTTGTTCAGTGGTAATTTCTTCGATTAAATCGTCGATATCTGGTAAACAAGAACTACATCCACCACCCGCTTTAACATAGTTAGTAACTTGCTCTGCGGTTGTAAGACTATTCTCGCGAATAATTCTTTTGATTTTTGTATCAGAGATACCAAAACAACGACATATAAGATTTCCTTCATCTTCTTCGTGGTCATCAAGGGGAATCCCTTTATAGGTATAGATTGCAGCTTCTAAAGCTTCTTGTCCCATGACGGAACAGTGCATTTTTTCTTCGGGTAAGCCACCAAGAGATTCGGCAATTTCTTTGTTAGTTAGCTTCATAGCTTCATCGACTTTTCTGCCTTTAAGCAATTCAGTTAGGGCAGAAGATGAGGCGATCGCACTAGCACAACCAAAGGTTTGAAACGTAGCATCTTTAATGGTTTGAGTCTCTTCATCAATTTTAAGATGGAGTTTAAGGGCATCTCCACAGGCAATACTGCCTACTTGTCCTGTAACAATTTCTTCTCCTTCCTGCTTCTCCGTAATCTTGCCTTGATTACGAGGATTATGGAAGTGTTCCATTACTTTGTCTGTATAATCCCACATTTTCTTTCTTTAGTAGCTAGTGGTTAGTAGTTAGTAGTTAGTGGTTAGCGATCGAGACGCGAATCCGCGTATAAATAAACTCTCCTGTTGAGGAGACCTCAAATTTTGCATCTATGCGTAGATCTATGCATAGATAGTAGTTATCTAGCGAGTACGGCTTGTTCTTGTTCTTGTAGCCAATCTGCATCATCGCTATTGAAAGGTGAAAGTTCGCGGAGGCGATCGATTACCCCAGGAAGAACTTCTAAAACGCGATCGATTTCTGTCTCAGTGGTATAGCGAGAAAGGCTAAAGCGAATCGAACCGTGAAGTACACTATAAGGCAATCCTAAAGCTCTGAGTACGTGAGAAGGTTCTAGAGAACCAGAGCTACAGGCTGAGCCAGAAGAGGCACAGATGCCATATTCATCCAAAGAGAGTAAGATTGCTTCCCCTTCGATGAATTTGAAGCCAATGTTACTTGTATTGGGTAAGCGATTATCTGGGTCACCATTAACTGCTGTATTAGGAATAGCAGCTAAGATTCCCTGTTCTAGTTTGTCCCGTAATATTTTTTCCCTGCCAATACTTCCTAAATGCTGTTGTGCTAATTCGGCAGCTTTACCTAAAGCAACTATACCTGCTACGTTTTCTGTTCCACCTCTGCGCCCTCTTTCTTGATGTCCGCCAATTAATAGGGGACGAAATCTGACACCTTTTCGCACATATAAAGCACCAATTCCTTTGGGAGCGTGGATTTTATGACCAGAAAGAGTCAACAGATCTATGGTACTGGTTTTCATGTCTAAGGGGATTTTACCCACAGCTTGTACTGCATCAACATGGAACAGTGCGCCATATTCTTTAACTATTTGCCCGATCTGTTCGATGGGGAAAATCACACCAGTTTCGTTGTTGGCATACATAACGGAAACTACCGCCGTATTGCCAGTTAAAGAAGCTTCTAGCTCGTCAAAATCGATTTGTCCTTTGCTGTTAACTGAAAGATAAGTAACAGTATAACCGTCTCTTTCCAGCCGACGACACAAATTTAAAATTGCTGGATGTTCTACTTCAGTAGTAATAATATGTTTTTTCTTCGGTTGAGCTTTCAAGGCAGCTAAGATGGCTGCATTATCTCCTTCAGTACCACAACTGGTAAAAACAATTTCTGATTCTTCTGCACCCAACAAGGAAGCTACTTGGCTTCTGGCTTGGCGAACTACTTTGCCTATTTGTCCGCCAAAGGTGTGCATACTAGAAGGATTTCCATAATAGGTTGTAAAGTAAGGCAGCATTGCTGCCAAAACATCTTCATCTATTTTTGTTGTGGCGTTATTATCCAGATAAATCGTGTTTGTCATTTGTCCTTTGTCCTTCGTCCTTCGTTCTTATGTTCTTTGTATTTATTAATAACTAATGACTAACAACTAAATGTTCTAATTTCTGCGAATAAAGATCGAACCAACGTTGCCAATACTGAGTTTCTTGTTTGGCTTTCAACCTAGAGGTCAAGCGATTATAAGCTGAGAACCAGTCATCCCAATAGTTGCTAGTAGTTGTCTGAGTTGATTTAATCAAACTAGAAACTGTGGGGGTACAACCATTAAAAGTGGGACAACCTGCCATACATTGAGGGACTCCGTAAGAACCAACGCAATCATTACAGAGATTAGGATCGATGGAAAATTTGTCTTTGTGGTTTTTCTGAATTGCGTTTGTCGGACAGTGAGGCAAACAATTTTCACAAGCGATACATTGGTTAGAAATGATGTAAGTCATGGTGCGGTTCCCCCTTAATTGCGATCTGGGCTAATGAGGCTAGGGAAGCAACCACCATCGCTGCTCAAGTTGGTTTGACAAGGAGGTATATCGTAATAGTCGGAACAATTAGTACAAAGACTGTGAGTGGGAGAAAAAGTACTAGATTGTTGATTTATTACCTCTTGGTAATCTTTAAACTGATAGCGATCGCTTTGGAATTTTTTTGGAGAAGTGTTAATCATGATTTTGTCCTCATCTTATGTGTCAAACAGATGACTGGTGTAGGGGTGGATTGCGATCCGCCCCTAGGAGCGATTAACGACTAGCAACAAACTGTTCTTCGTAATATTTCAAAGCAATTTTGTCAATAGTGTCGTAACCTTGAACTGGCTCTACTCCAGCTTCTCGCAGCATTCCTTGAGGACAATCCCCAATCTTAGAAGCAAGTACGGCTTTACAATCTTTAATTGCACCGATGATATTGTCAAGCATGGCATCTTCACCGTAACCGCCCTGACAATAATGGTCTACTTTGCGGTGTCCGACAAATTTAACTTCAACGCCATCAACTTCAAAGATTTGAAACTCTTTGGCATGACCGAAGTGTTGATTAACTACGCCACCACCTTTAGTCGCTACTGCAACTAGGATTTTCTCTCCTCTGGGTTTTTTCTTAGCTGCTCTTTCTGCTTTAGCAGCTTTCATGGCATCTTTAATTTTGTTGATACCTGCATGAACTTCTTGGCGTTTTTCGAGGTCGTATTCGGGAGTCATTTCTAAGAACTTCTCTTTAGTAAATTCCTGGGAACGATCTTCACCCAATAAACCCACTGCATCAGCGCGACACTGGCGACAGTGACGCATCATTTTCATATTGCCCGAACAACTATCCTGTAAAGCTTTTAACTCTTTGGGTTTAGGGCCTCTTTGTCCTGTTAAACCAAAGTAAGTACCGTGTTCTGGTGCAGAGATAAGAGGCATTATATTGTGGAGAAATGCACCCTTAGAACGAATCACTTCATCTACTTCTACTAAGTGTTCGTCATTAATTCCTGGAATCATTACTGAGTTGACTTTGCAAAGGACATCAGCTTCTTGCAGAGCCTGTATGCCTTCCATCTGACGTTCGTGGAGTATCTGGGATGCTTCTTCTCCTTTCCAACGTTTGCGATTGTAACGCACCCAAGGATAGATTTTTGTCCCTACTTTGGGGTCAACCATATTAATAGTCATGGTGACGTGATCTACGTTTAGTTCTTTGATTTTTTGAACGTGATCGGGAAGCATTAATCCATTAGTAGATAAGCACAACTTAATATCTGGTGCTTTGTCAGCTACTAATTCAAAGGTGCGAAAAGTTTGCTTGGGATTTGCTAAAGGATCTCCAGGACCAGCAATACCCAAAACTGTCATTTGCGGAATTTTTCCAGCAATTACCAATGCTTTGTGTGCTGCTTCTTCAGGTGTGAGTAGTTCACTTACTACCCCAGGACGACTTTCATTAGCACAATCATATTTGCGATTGCAAAAATTACACTGGATATTACAAGCTGGTGCCACTGCTACGTGCATCCGTGCATAGTGGTGGTGTGCGTCTTCACTATAACAGGGATGTTTTTCGATTCTGGCTTGAATTTTAGGATCGATCTGTTGAGGAGTAGTAGAACTACAACCACAGCCTTTATCAGACTTCTTTGCTTTCGTCTTGGTTTCGGTTGCTAGAGTGGTGCTGGTAGTTGGTGACATTAAATTGAATTCCGCAAATTAAGGTATATGGGATGAGACAGAAATTGAAAATATTCAAATATCAAACTCTAAATTATTCTTAGAGAGTAAGTGACAATTTACTTCGCTTAAAATTCAGATGCTTGATGACGTTATGAAAGTTATATCATTCAGATTTAGGCTGAAGGGAAAACTTGCACTCGGTTAGTTTTATTGAATTGATTAAGGACGTACTCAATCTCTGAAACCTTTGA